>CAZCMD010000103.1:0-17061 GCA_964499695.1 uncultured Desulfatiglans sp. | reverse complement strand
GATAAAAACAGGGGGACGCCTATCATGGACATTATGATCCCTGTGGGCAGCACAACAGAGCCAAGGATGTTCATTGACAGGGCATTTGCTATGAGCAGTATTACAGCGCCTATCCCGCCGCTTGCCGGTATAAGGTAGCGGTGGTCATTACCCAGGATCATCCTACCCATATGGGGCGCAATGAGGCCGACAAACCCGATAACCCCCACAAATGAAACTATGGCAGCTACAAGCAGGCTTGAAACAATCATTATAAAAAGGCGGATATGACCTGCATTTACACCCATGCTCTTTGCGCTTTCATCACCTGCGGTCATTAGGTTAAGATCCCATGCCCTGCTGTAAATAAGCGGTAGGCATATGAGCGATGCTATCAAAAGAAAACAGACCCCGTTCCAGTTGAGGCTTGAAAGGGAGCCCATGCCCCATAATGACATTATGTTTCGCTGTTCATCGTCTGCTATGTATTTTAAAAACTCATTTATCGCCTGGAAAAGATAATTGACCGCAATCCCGGCAAGTACCATGGTTTCTGATGTCGCGCCTCTCAGTGCGGATAGCGAGATGATGAACCCGGAGCAGAGCAGGGCACACAGAAATGCATTTCCCACCAGGAAATAGGGGCCATTAAGTATGGTGATACCGAAGACTGCACCGATTGATACCCCGAAATGGGCACCGGATGATATCCCGAGGGTAAAGGGGCTTGCCATGGGGTTTTTTAAGACCGCCTGCATCACGCATCCGCAGATACCCAGTCCTGCTCCAGCAATAACCGCACCCAGAATGAGTGGAAGGCGTATCTTTATCACCACGTGGGCAATGAGATCGTCTACCATAAAAAGGTCAGGGATTATCCTGTTAATAATCGTTGCGTACACATCCGATATCTTCATGGGGACCTGTCCCAGGGTGAGTATTACACCTGCTGACAAAATCAGAAGAGCAGCAAGACTGCTCAGAAAAAGGGCCTTTTTTAAGAGGGAGTGTGAATGGGCCACCCTGACCTGGCTGAGTTTGCCTCTCCTGGTTTTTTTCGTGGTTCCTGGAAAAGAACGGAAATGCAAATAGCTGTTCACCTGTTTCACCTGCTAATAGCCTTGATACATCCGAGCATGGTTCCGGTCTCGTCAACCCTGTTGGTTACAACAATAAGATTTTTCTCTTTTGCTATCTCGGACAGGTTCTGGAATTCACGGAGCTTCAGGGCTATCGGGGTCTTTTCATAAAGCTCTGCGGCCTCGCTCATACGCTTTGATGACTGGAACTCACCATCCGCTAAAATAATCCTTGCCCTTCTTTCCCTTTCCGCCTCTGCCTGCCTTGCAATGGCGCGCAGCATATTTTCCGGTAAAGAAATATCCCTGATGGTGACAACATCAACATCGATACCCCACGAACTGGTGAGGGTCTCAAGGGAGGACTGGATCTTCTGGTTCAGGGCCTCCCTGTCCGAAAGTATCATGTCAAGGTCATTCTGCCCCAGCACATCCCTCAGGGTTGTTTGTGCTATGAGGGCTGTTGCCGCCTCATAATCCTCTACCTCAACAATGGCCTTTGTGGAATCCTTTACGTGATAATAGATGACCGCATCTACATCCACACTGATATTGTCACGTGTTATGATTGTCTGTTTGGGCACATCGAGCTGCCTGATCCTGAGATCTACCCGAACGATCTGGTCAACAAAGGGGATGATAAAAAACAGGCCCGGACCTTTGATGCCGGAAAGCCTGCCGAACCTGAAGACGACTGCCCTGGCATACTGCCTGGTAATTTTAAAGGAAAGCAGGATTATAATAAATAAAACTGCGGCAAGTATAATACTTTGTAAGATAGACATAGTAAAAACCGTTTAAAAAATATAAATAGCGTTTAAAATTGACATATTACCTTTTACAAATCAGGTTGCCGTAAGTCAATACATTTCTATATATAACATAACATATTGTAATTTTTAATTAATATACCTAAATAGTCTTTATATAAAAGCATCAAATCCTTAATATATTGATATATTCTATCTAAATTAAATGAAATGTAAAAATGACATTTGCTATAACCCTTTTTTCAATGAGACTACGAGGGGGTAGAAAATCATGATCAACAATGTCAGGATTTCTGCCCTCCTCGTTGCAGGCTTATAAGGATTTACGTTGTCAGTAAATTATCCCCTTCATCTCTTCATCTGATACATCTACCCCCAGAAAGAGGCTGTAAAACTCCCTTGAATCCTTTATGATATCTATCTTGTATTCATCAGGGTAAAGCATATTTGTCAGCCACTTTAACCCCATGAGCCTCATAAATGATGGCGGGCGGTCAAACCAGTTGAATGGTGTCCTTGGGATCAGATAGGCTTTTCCTTCTTTTACCGCCTTGACCTGTTGCCACGCCGGGTCTTTTCCCTTTACGACACTGTTATAAAATTCCCTGCTCTGGGCAATGATGAAGTCAGGGTTATACCTGTAGATATCTTCCATGGTCATCTTTTCAAACCCCATATGTCCTGATGTATGGCAGCGATGGATATTTGTATCACCGGTGTACTTGAGCATTTCCACATGAATAGAGTCATCGCATTCCGTGCTGAGGCCATCATCCTTTTCCGCATAATAGACAGTTGGCCTTTTTTTCTGAGAGGTTTTTTCAACAACATTTCTGATATCAGTTAATGTCTTCCTGAAATAGTCACTCAGTTTTTTTGCCCGCTCCTCTCTTCCAAGCACATTTCCCAGAAAAAGATAGATATCAGGATAATCATTGAAGGTTTCGGCAACCGCATACACAACCGGGAGGTTTAGCTGATCCAGTGTTTCAGCCATCCTTCCAGGTTTTGTTGCCGCGGATTTTTTTGTAGACCACATAACCACCAGGTCAGGTTTTGCCGCAATAATACTTTTTAAATTCGATTGCTTATCCTTACCGGATTTATCGTCTGTCTCAGGAATGACATCAAGGGCCTTACTCATGTATCGTTTATCATCACCATTAAAACCCTTGAAGCTTACCAGCATAGAAGGATCAATGGTATATACCAGATAAGAGCCATAGGCTGACGGCACGTAAACCTTTTTAATTGAATCGGGTATAGTTACTTTACGGCCTGCCATATCGACTATCTCGCGGGCTGATGCGATCCCCATAGGAAAACTGAAAAAGGCAATCAGCATGATAGAGATAATGAGCAATATCAGGGGCCATCCCCCTGTCCCTGATATTATGTTTATATGATTTGGGTTTATTACCTTCATTGTGTGTTACCTCCGTATTTTAATAAGATAGAGAAGCTTTTATACCTACACTGCGGCCCCTGTCCATCCACCGCCCGAAGCCGGATCTTTCCATGGTCGCATATTTCTTGTCAGTAAGATTCTGCCCGAACAGGGTAATGCCCAGAAGAAGTTCTTTCCATCTGAAATCGCGCTTGATATTGGCGTCTATTCTGGTATAGCCGCCGAGCTCTTCAGTATTGCTTGCGGCGTCAAACCATGAATCTATTTTTCTGATGGATAGACTGGCCCTGTACTGGGCCCATCTGTGGCTGAGAGAAAGGGAATAAAGATTTTCCGGCTTGCTTATACCGAGCGAATCGGTTGTGATGCCGTTTTTTGTACTCTCATTATCAAGCATGTGTGTCCAGCTTATGTTATAGGAGGTGTTTTTAAGGATAGTCCCTTTAACTAACAGTTCAAGCCCTTTCCGACGGTTGTCAGACTCGGTGTAAAAATAATAGGTGCTGCCGTCAAGTTCATATGTGGTTGAACTTGCGGATTTTGCGTTTTCGGCCTTTATATCAAAATATGTAAGCACAGGCTTCAGCCAGGCTGCATAGTCGGCAGAGACAGCCGCCTCAAAACGATCCTGTTTCTCACGATGCGGGGTGGCATCGTCCACAAGTCTCATGTCAAAATCCCCTGTGGTGCCCTGTTCACCCCTGAAATAGCGACCATCCAGTGAGTAGATGTTTGATATCTGCCAGTGACCGCCAAGGGCCAGGACCTTTGAAGGGGCCATGTCAACATCGTTGTTGGCGGAACTACGTGCTGCGCTGGTGCTTGAATTATCAATATGTTTAGTGTCCTGGCGATATCCTCCGTCAAAAACAAGGTTTCCGTCAAATAATGTATGCTCTATTGATGCTGACCAGCCCTTTACGCTTGTGTCATATTTATTGTAATTCGAGCTGGTATTTGGGCCGAACCCATTGCTTTTGGATATCTGGCCACCCACCTGTACAAGGGTATTGCCAAAACGTGCATTATGTCTTAGCCCTATACCCTCGGTCTCTTCCTCATAGGCACGGGAAGAACTGTTAGTATTTGCAAAACTCTCGACCATCTCGTGCTGATCATAATTAACTTTGAAGAGGTTCAGCAGTGTTATCTGATCCGGTGTCCATTGCATACCCATATCTGTTGAAAGCATTTCTATCTTGAGGGAATCATAATACCATTTCATATCAGATGTGCCCCTCTGCATCTCAAAACTGCCTGAATCCTTGTACCCCATTATATTCATGTTGAATTTTCCGGCCCTGAAACCGGTATTGACCATCCCGGCCTTTCCGCTCCTCCCGTCAAACCAGGAGTCAACGCTTGGTTTATCCATCTTTGAGAGAAGTATGCCGACATACCCGCTGGTACCTGAGCTTTTCTCTCCCTTTGTTCCGGCATAAAGGCTTTCATTTGATGCAGTAGGATGATCACCAGAATATTCTTCCAGTGAACCTGAAAGGATGGCCTGGGTCTTCTGAGGCTGCTTTGTCCTGATGATAATAAAACCTGTATTAACACCCGAACCGGAGCTTGATGCCCCTATAGGAACAGAAGGACCAAGTGTAAGGGATGTTGAACCACGGACCACCTGCATCTCTTCTATTGCGTCCACCGGGATCTTGTAAAGGATACGGTTGACCGAAGGAGGCAGCACTGCCCCGTCTATAATATAGGTAAAGCTTCCGCCGCCGCGCTGGGAGTAGAAGAAGGGATTTCTGCGGCCCTGATAGGTAATGTTGAACCCGGAGGTATGTTCAAGAAGATCATTTATATCAGAGGGGTTAAGGTTTTTAATATCCTCACTGTTCAATATCTCCGTGCCGAACTGGGCGCTTTTCTCAATCCTGTAGATATTTGTAATACTGGAAGGATCAAGGTCTTCCCGCATGGAGATTGGTTTATCAACCACAGTCATCGGTTCTACCTGCTGGGCCTGTATTGTGTGTTTTTTTGATGCTTTATCCTCTTTTCCCTCGTCATCTCCTGCCGCTGCGTATGGCGCAAGTGCAAGGGCGGTTAATATCAAACTGATGTTTATTAATTTCCCGTACCTGAATTCCATTTAAAACTCCTCCTTTTTAATTTAAATACATGCATCTCTCTTTTTAACAAAAATATCCATTTGCAGGCCTTATGATGCCATTTGCCCGGTTTTCGCTTTACCGTGCATGAGCGAATCAATTGTGTGGTTTTAAATAAGAAAAACCTTTTACCGGGGAATGGATATTTGTGGCTATTACTTATTTTATAAACTTATTTTGTACGCTTAACACGATATATGCCAGAATTAACATAACGAGTTTTAATTAGTCAAGCCTATTTTAAAAAAAAATTCAGGCCGAAAAAAACATGGGTTATTTCTGTAAAAACTCAGGCACTTTCCCCATGGGAGAGCAGTTGGGTGAAAGGTTAGGAGAAAGGCTGGGCGTAACAGTATGGACGATTATTCCTCTCAGCTTTATATTTTGAACTTTGAGCCTTCCCCTTTCAGCTTTGAGCTTCCCTTATCCCACCATCACCGAAAGACAAGGCCGGGCATCTTTAATAAAGATTCTGGTGATTGATCACTGATCATTGTTCATTGAAGAAACTCCTTGCATTTATTACAAAAAAATCCTAAACCTAGCCCATTATATCTTTTAGGGTATAATAAATTTCTGTCATAAAGCGCCCATGCGCATCATATAAAATATACAAATAGTATTTTTGTCGTCATTTTTTACCCTGTTAAATACCGAAAGGTAAGATTGAATCAAATCTTATTTAACAGGGTGAACCCTATTAAATCGGCGAAGCGGAATGCGAAGCATCATTTAACAGGGCATGACACTGATCCAGTTGTTTTTAGTTTAATATTTTTAGGGGCTGTCAACTGGGTATGCTTTCATGACATCATCCAAGAAGGAAGAATATAAGAGGAAGAATTGGACGTAAATAAAATGGTAAAAATAATTGTATGATTTACCTTTTTTTACCTACATCCCATTTTCACACTTTTAATTATGACAAACTTACTTGAAATTACTGGTAATGATATTGCGCAGCTTGCGGATGATGAACTCCGGACATTGATTGGATTGTTGTGTGAAGCTGAATTTAGACTAGCTGGGCTTTCTACAAAAGGAATAACTTGGGGTGGGCATCAAGATGCTATTGATGGTGGATTAGATGTTGTTGTCCGAGGGGAGGTTTCTCCAATTAATAGTTGTTTTATTAAAAAACTTCCTACTGGTTTCCAAGTAAAAAAGCCTGATATGGCAAAGAAAAAGATAGTTGATGAAATGCAACCGAATGGCATTTTAAGAGATGGAATAAAAAATCTTATTAATGAAAATGGTGCATACATTATAGTTAGCTCAGGTAGCTCTACAACAGAGAAAACTTTACAAAGCCGACTTAAGGCTATGAAGGAGGCTGTTGTAGAAGAAAAGGGACATCAAAATATATATTTGGATTTTCTAGATCAAGGGCGTATTGCTACTTGGGTACGCCAATACCCATTCTTGATTTTATGGGTACGAAATAAAATTGGCCATAATTTAAAAGGCTGGCATCCCTATGGGAATTGGTCACATTCCCCTGGCGGTACTGAGGAAGAATATATTTTAGATGATGGCTTGAGATTACATGACAGTAGCAGGGTTAAAAATGAAGGTTACAATGTAGTTGAGGGGCTATCTACTCTACGATCTTCTCTTAATAAACCTGCCGTTTCAATTAGGTTAACTGGTTTATCTGGAGTGGGTAAAACTCGATTTGTCCAAGCACTGTTTGATGAAAGGGTTGGGAAAAATCCATTAAATCTTTCCGAAGCATTTTATACCGATGTCTCTGAAAGTCCAGATCCTGACCCATGTTTTTTTGCTGAACAGCTAATTGCTTATAAAACAAAAGCGATATTGATTATTGATAATTGTCCCCCCGATTTACATCGCCGCTTGACAAAAATTTGTTCTGAAAAAGGTAGTTCTATTAGTTTATTAACTGTTGAATATGATGTGCGCGATGACTTACCTGAAGAAACTAGTGTTTATAGATTGGAACCAGCCAGTGAAGACATTATAGAGAAATTGATATTGCGGCGTTTTAACCACATCAGTAGAGTTGATGCAAAAACGATTGCAATATTTTCTGGAGGGAATGCTAGAATTGCCATTTCGCTTGCTAATACAGTAGCGCAAGGTGAAACATTATCTGCTTTTCGTGATCAAGATTTATTTGAAAGGCTTTTCAGACAACGGAATGACCCGAATGAAAATCTAATCATTTCTGCAGAGTTATTATCACTTGTTTACTCATTTGAAGGTACAGATATTAATACAGATAAATCAGAGCTTAAGTTTCTTGCTTCCATTATAAGCAAGCCTGCTCATGACCTTTATAGAGATCAAAGACTTCTTAAGGAAAGAGATTTATTACAATCACGTGGTGTGTGGAGAGCGATTCTTCCTCAAGCTATCGCAAATCGTCTTGCTAGAAGAGCCCTTGAATCTATCCCTAGAGACACAATTATCCAATTTTTTTAAATAGAGGATCTGAGAGGTTAATAAAATCATTTTCACGGCGGTTAAGTTACCTTCATGACTGTAATGTAGTTGTTGAAATTGTAAATGATTGGCTGGATCATGATGGTTGGCTAGGAAAAGAAAACTGTAATTTTAATGCTTTTGGATTGGAGGTTTTTGAGAACATCGCCCCTGTCTCTCCGGAAAAAACATTAGAAGCCATTGAGCATGCCGCAAGTGGAAACAATGGGAAATTATTTACATCTAGGGAAAATATTCATTTTTATAAATTTGCACAGATTTTAAGACAGTTAGCTTACGACCCAAAATTATTTGATAGAAGTGTAGAGCTGCTCTGTAGATATGTTTATACTGAAAAACCAAATGAAAATTATCAGTCTGTACGTGAAAATCTTAAATCTCTTTTTTATATTGTTGGATCAGGTACACATGCGTCTATCGAAGTTAGGGCGAAAGTCATTAAGGATTTACTAAATTCTAGAGAGAAAAATGCGCAAACACTAGGACTTTCACTTCTCGATGCAACATTGGCAACTTCACACTTCGGTTCATTTCATGATTTTAGTTTTGGGGCTAGACCAAGAGATTATGGTTACCATCCAAAATCTCCTAGAGAAGTATCTCAATGGTATGAGACTTTCATTGGTATTTGTACTAATTTAGCTACTTCAGGTCGATCAATTGCTCAAGCATCAAAAAGACTTCTTTGTAATAAATTACGTGGGTTATGGTCAGAAGGCAATATGTTTGACGCTTTAGAAAAATCAATTAAAATAATACATGAGCAACAAGCATGGAATGAGGGATGGTTAGCTGTAAGAGGCATTATTCGTTATGACAGTAAAGGCTTTGATAACGAAGTTAAAAATAGAATAATTAATATAGAAAAAATATTAAAGCCGAAAAACTTATTGGAGCTTGCTAGGACATATGCTTTATCAGACGAAATTAATACCTTTGAATTAGAGGATGATTTTGATGATGGTGAAGACGCTTCTTTAAGCTTCCAGCGCGTTGAAGAAACGACACGAGAAATTGGAGCAAAAGTTGTTCAAGACATAAATTCCTTTAATATTCTTTTGTCAGATATTGTATCAACATATAGTCGACGGCTTCACTCTTTTGGTATGGGATTAGCTGATGGAAGTAATAATAAACAAGATATTTGGGAAAACCTAAAAAAACAGGTTTGCAAAACGCCTCCTGAAAAACGCCAGATTAGTGTTTTATTGGGATTTCTATCATCCTGTGCAGAAAACGATCCTTTATTTTATAACTTAACTCTTGATAGCTTAATAAAAGATGATTTGTTTGGAGAATGGTTTCCATTTTTTCAAACAACATCAAATATAGACAAACAAGGCATTAAGCGCTTACATGAAGCCTTGGACTATGGGAAAGCAAAAATCGATAAATTTGAAGACCTTGCATATAGAAATGCTCATAAACCAATAAGTGATGATGATTTAGCGGGCCTTTTAAAAAAAATGTTAAAAAAAGAATCAGGTCTTGAGGTTGTAATTAAAATAATGGCCATGAGATTTCATGGCAATAAGAAAAAATGGCATGATTATTCAAAAGAATTAATTATAGTTGGTCGTGACGTGCTTTCGACTTACACTTTCCCTAAAGAACAAGGGAGGAATAATAATTTAGATTATGCATTAACTCAAATTGCTCATATATGTCTAAATGGAGAAGATAGTGTTTCCGCGACAACTTCTTTGTGTAGGAATCTAGTTATATCAATAACCATCAATCATAGCTATTTTATTCACTATCCCCAATTGTTAAATATCATTGCTAAAAAACAACCCTCTGTTTTTCTGAATGAGTTACTAGCTAGTGACTGCATCCATGAGTATCAATATATAAATGTATTTAATAATGATTATAAAAGAGGCAATAACCCGTTGAACCATATATCTGATAAAGATATTTTAGATTGGTGCGATAGAGATCCCGGAATTCGGTACCCACAAATATCTTCTGTTTTACAGAGTTTTACAGAATCTTGTGAAGATAATAAATTAACATGGGAGCCAATAATCTATTCTATATTAAGTAAAGCACCAAATTTGGATCTTGTTATTAAAAATCTTGCTAACTCAATAAGGCCGACTTCAGTAAGTGGCTCACTTTCAAGTGCTTTAGAAAAGAGGTCAATGTTGCTAAAAGATTTGTACCATCATGATAATCCATTAGTTAGAGAGTTGGCTGAAGCCCAGTATTTAGCTTTAGAAAAAAGAATTAAAAGTGAAAAAGAAATTGAAAATCAAATCTTTCATGATCGGAATGAGAGTTTCGAGTGAATAAATAATTGAATCGGGGTCGGACCATGAGATGCATTCAAAAAACGCATGTGGGAGATGGAAGGATGAGAAAAAAAAAGATTTCGAATCTTTCGGTAAAAAAAGAGGTCTCGATGGTCCGCTCATCAGCAGCCGAATATCTGACTTTTATTGCAGCCAGCGGCAAGGGTGGTGTAGAAGCTATTTACGCTGATGAAAACATCTGGCTTACACAAAAAATGATGGGCATTCTTTATGATGTTGAGACACATACCATCAACTATCACCTGAAAAAGGTATTTGCAGATAGTGAGTTACAGGAGGATGCAGTTATTCGAAATTTTCGAATAACTGCCGCTGACGATAAAACCTACAATCGTGGATCATGGCACGTCCTTCAATAATTAAATAACATTTGAAACAGGGGGCGTACCTCAAAAAATCAAAAGAGTTGTCTGAATGGATAGTAGAAGGGAAGTATGATTCTTATGGATCAGGATTACAGCAATCTTGATTTTGATATCGTGTTGATGAACAGCGGCAACAACCTTTGAAACCTGAAGACAGGTGAAGAGAAATGGAAGGTGCGGCTTATGGAGGAAGAATTATAAAGAGAAGGCAGTCAGTTGGTGTCAAATTGTCACCGACTGGAATTGGGAGCGATGGAAATCTAAACCCCTCGAATTCGATGGGTTTAAAAGAAAAAGTTAAAATCTACAAATATGATTGAGTGCCTTGGCAGAGGCCAGAATGTAAGGTGGCAGAAAACCAATGAATGGCAATTAGGTAATGTTGATTTATATGGGTAATGGAATGGGTATTATACATGAAATATAGTGAAATGTGGGTCGCACCTATATTATCAATTGAGTTGTCTGAATAGATACCAGAAGGAAAGTATGTTCTTCTTGAATAAGGATTACAGCAATCTTGATTTTGATATCATGTTTATTTTGGCAAAAATGACAAAGGACACTAACATTGACACTCAGAGAACGAATCAGTAGAGTCAGGTTTGGGGTTGTAAGTGTAACTCGTTAATTATTCGAAACAATTGGAAAGGCTGAAGAGCCGCGATAAACAAACCATATGAGTAAAGAAAAATGAAACAGGTAGAACGCCAATTGATTGAAATGATACAAAAGGGTGAAGGTATTGATCTTGAATTCAAAACCTGCCGCAATCAGTTGAACAGGGATATCTATGAAACCGTCTGTGCATTCCTTAACCGGTATGGAGGTACCCTGCTTTTAGGTGTAAAGGACGATGGCACTATAGAAGGGATAGCTCCTGATGCAATAGAGCAGATTCGAAAGGATTTTGTAACCGCTATTAATAATCCGCAAAAGCTAATTCCTCCAACATATCTCTCTATCAACGAGATCGAAATCGAAGGGAAAAAACTATTACGAATATATGTGCCTGAAAGCTCCCAGGTACACCGCTGTAATGGCCGCATCTATGACAGAAACGAAGAGAGTGATCTGGATATAACAGACAATACTGCACAGGTTGCTCTGCTTTATCAGCGCAAACAGACCACCTACAGTGAAAACAGGGTTTACACCTGGATACAGCCAGGTGACCTTCGAACAGACCTGATTGAGAGATGCCGCCGCTATGTCCGCATAAACAAACCCCAACACCCCTGGGGAGAAATGCAGGATATTGACCTGATCAAAAGTGCTCAGCTCTTTCAACCCCATCCTGAAACCGGCAAAATGGGTATAACTTTAGCAGGTGTGATGCTGCTTGGAACTGATGACCTTATCCTCAAGGTATGTCCACCCCATCGAACCGACCTTATCCTGCGAAAGGTTAATGTTGACCGATATGATGACCGGGACCTGGTTATCACTAATTTGATAGATAGTTATGACCGCATACTTGATTTTATTAAAAAACACCTGCCTGATCCATTCTATCTTGAGGGCATCGAACGCCGCAGCCTCAGAGACACCATCTTCCGGGAGGTTGCATCTAATCTACTTATACACCGTGAATACACCAGCGGCGCTACTACAAGGCTTATAATTGAATACGGCCGGGTTGTTACTGACAACCCCAGCAGGCCTCATGGTTTTGGCCGTCTGGACCCTGAGACCTCTGTCCCATTTCAAAAGAATCCGGTGATAGGTTCCTTTTTCAGGCAGATAGACCGGGCAGATGAGCTTGGCTCCGGGATGCGCAAGATGATGTTTTATGGCAAAAAATATGGCGGGGAAGACCCTCAACTTATTGAAGGAGACATCTTCCGCACGGTGATCAGTGTCCCGGAATATGGTGCTAATCCAGCGGCAAAATATGATGTTGTTCAGGTTGGGCCAGAGTCACAGCCAGAGTCACAGCCAGAGTCACAGCCAGAGTCACAGCCAGAGTCAAAAAGTAGTTCCGCCGATATAATTCCAAGCTCTCTCAGTGTAAACATTATGAATCTATTAGAAAAAGATTCATTATCTAAGAAAGAGATATCCAAACAATTAGGACAGAAAGAAATCTCAGGACAGTTAAATCTTGTTATCAGGGATTTAAGAAAGAAGGGTTTAATTGAATACACCCTCCCTGATAACCCCAAAAGCCGCTTGCAGAAATACAGGTTGTCTGAAAAAGGTAAAAAATCAATTGAAACCTCGAATGGACATAGATAAACACGAATGAAATAGGGGCTTTACCTCAAAATATCATTTAGCTGCCTGAATGAATAAAAGAAAGGAAATATGTTTTTCCCGAATAGGGATTACATCAATCTTGATTTTGATATCATGTTTATGAACTGCAGCAACAACCTTGGCAATTAAATTGAGCTTTAAAGAAGATGTTTGCCATAATGATATAAAAATTATTAATAATCAGTTGATAATTTTACCCATTGCAGAGCCATCATAGCCTGGGATGGCATCTATCTCTTTTCTTAAGGCCTGTGATTGCAGTGCATTGGTAAGGATTTTTATTGTGGGGTGGTTCATCATATCATCGGGGATAACAATGTCACAGCGGACAGATTTGACTGGAACAAAGCCCAGGTCATAGGCATCAGCGACCGCCCTTAAGCCTAAAGCGGCATCTGCCACATTGCAGGCGACCCTGTTGGCGCCATCACGGTGGGAAGTCACCTCATTCTGATACCCGTTTATAGCAGTTCCGGGTATCCCCGCCTTTTTCAATTCATCATCAAGCAGAACCCTTAAGGCCGCACCCTTTTCCCGGTTCACAAACCTTACCATAGGTTGAGCCAGATCCGCCACATTGCGTATGCCAAGGGGGTTGTTACGTGCTACGATCAGACCCTCCTCCATTAATGAAAATCCGAGGATATGGCATTTCATTGCCCCCAGTTTCTCATTGGTGATGAGCACATTGGCTTCGGCATCACCTGTATTATGAAGATGTGTCCCCGCAACATGGGCATTGCCATCTGCAAGGCCGTTTAAAGAGGCGTGGCTTGATGCAAAAAGGCAGTGGACTCTGAAATCGGGAGCAATGCGTGAGATATGATTGGCTAAAATTTCAAAGGCAGGGTCGCACCCCATAAGAATAATTGTATTGTTAAGCAGGTGTTCAGGAAGAAGTATCTGTGTCTTTTCACCCGCATTATCCAACAGGCCATCAGCCGCTTTCAGGCCAAAGGAGGTGGCCCTTGAACCCTTGAGCGGGATACCTATCAGCCTGTCACGAACCTTTGCAAGGGAGAGTCGTGTTGAAGGGGTGTTATCCCCATTTATTACATGCACCGGCTGGGATTCTGTCTGTTCATCAAGTATAAAAAGGTCTTCAACACGGCACCCGAATATACGGGCCAGTTGAAGGGCAATGACCGTGTTCGGAAGGTAACGTCCGGATTCAATATCATAGATGGCCTGACGCTTTATGCCTATTATCTTTGCCAGTTCATCCTGCGAAAGCTTCTTTTTAACCCGGTACTGCCTGAGGTTGCAAATAATCGTATTACCCTGCTGAGTCATATAAACTCCCTGTCATATGCCGAACGGCATGGAAAATGGGTTAAGTTATTGAATTCCTTTATCTGTTTTGATTGCATGCACCAGTATAGAATATAATTGACAGTTAAATAATACAATTGTAGTTTCCTTACCGGGAATCATATGTTGTCATAATAAATTGGTCAAATAAATAATACTGTATAAAAGTAAAGTATATAGAAGAGGCGGGAAAAAGGAGCAGGATATGGGTTGTAAAAAAGAAATGATATCTCTTATTACCATCGGATTTGTATTGATTTGGCTTGCTGGTGTCTCGCCTGTATCCTTTGCAGCACAGGATGAGCAGAAGGTGACCATATTTGCTGCGGCCTCTACAACCAATGCCATGACTGAGTTAGGTGACCTGTTTGAAAACCGGAAAATGGGAAAGGTTATTTTATCATTTGCCTCAGCATCAACACTGGCTAAACAGATAGATCAGGGTGCGCCAGCAGATATATTTATTTCCGCAAATTCAGAGTGGATGGATTATCTTGATAACAGGAAAATGGTTGAGCCTGGCACAAGGTTTGATTTTTTAAAAAATATCCTGATGCTTGTTGCCCCGGTAAAAAGCTCTATTGACCATATTGATTTGGCGAGAGGAGAGGATCTTGGAAAATATCTGGGTGATGGTCTTCTTTCTACAGGCGATCCTGACCATGTCCCTGTTGGCAAATACGCCAGGGAGGCCCTTATAAACTTGGGCATGTGGCAGGGTGTTGAAAACAGGATAGCCAGGGCAAAGGATGTGCGGGCAGGGCTTGCTCTTGTGGAACGCGGCGAGGCACCCCTTGGTATAGTCTACGCATCTGATGTAAAGATATCTGACAAGGTCAAGGTTGTAGGGGTTTTCCCCGAAGAGAGCCATAAGCCAATAACCTTTTCTGTGGCTATTATAACTGGCAGAAAAACAGAGACTGCAGTTCAATTTATAGAGATGCTAAAAAGCCCTGAGGCAAAGGATATTTTCACAAAATATGGTTTTATCGCTAAGTAGTGTAATCAGGTTATTATGGCCTTTTTAAGTTTAACACCTCTGGAACTGGAGGCCATCCGTTTAAGCCTGCTTGTTTCATTGTGGGCAGTAGCGGGTGGTCTCCCATTCGGCATTGCGATAGCATGGCTTCTTTCACGCATTAATTTTCCTGGTAAATCCATTGTGGATGGCCTTATTCATCTGCCGCTGGTTCTTCCTCCGGTGGTTATCGGATATCTTTTGTTGATTCTGCTTGGGCGCAGAGGTGTTATCGGGGCATGGCTTTATGAATACCTTGGTATCACAATCGCATTTACATGGAAGGGTGCCGCTGTTGCCTCAAGCATAATGGCATTCCCACTCATGGTAAGAGCCATTCGTATTTCCATTGAAAATGTTGACAGGGGTCTTGAACAGGCAGCCCACACTTTAGGTGCCGGGCCTGTAAGGGTGTTTTTTACAATCACCTTGCCTCTGATAATACCCGGCATAATAACAGGTTTAATCCTTGCTTTTGCACGAAGCCTTGGGGAGTTTGGCGCCACCATTACCTTTGTGTCAAATATAAAGGGTGAGACGCAAACCCTTCCCCTGGCCCTTTATACCATGACACAGGTGCCAGGGGGTGAGTTACCGGCAATCCGGCTCTGTATTATCTCTGTGATTATTGCCATGGCCGCCCTTATGATGTCCGAACTCCTTACGCGTCGATTTTCAGGCCATATTCGGGGTTAGGTTATGATTGATCTGTGTATTAAAAAAAGATATGGCCAGTTTCAGATTGATACGGCATTTGCATTCCAGAAGGCCGGTGTTACCGCCCTTATAGGAGAATCTGGCGCAGGTAAAACCTCTATAATTAATATGGTCGCAGGGCTTATACGTCCTGATGAAGGCCATATAATTATAAACGGACATACCCTGTTTGATTCAGAGACAGGCTGCAATATCCCCCCGGAAAAGAGACATATAGGTTATATCTTCCAGGACGGCAGGCTCTTTCCTCATCTTTCGGTAAGGCATAATCTGGTTTACGGGATGCATCGAATCCCAAAGCATGATCGTTATATAACTATAGATCAGGTTGTTGATCTGTTAGGGATTGGCCATCTGCTTAAAAGGATGCCCTCCAATCTGTCCGGGGGTGAAAAACAGCGCGTTGCCATAGGCAGGGCCATTCTGACAAGCCCCGAATTTCTTCTGATGGATGAACCCCTTGCCTCACTTGATGAGGCCAGAAAGTCCGATGTGCTGCCGTTTATCGGGAAACTCACAAGCGAGTTTAAGATCCCTATCCTTTATGTGAGCCACTCTCTTAATGAGGTGCTCAATCTTGCAGATACCGTTGTTATACTCAAAGCAGGTGGTGTGATCTCATACGGTGACGCAGATGAGGTCTTAAGCCGCGCTGAGATGCAGCAGTTCCTTGGCACCTCAAATTACGGCGCTCTTATTTCTACCGTGATTGAAGAACACAGCCAGTATCTTACCCACCTTCGTTTTAAGGGTGGATTACTTCATGTGCCCCCCTTGAATTTTAAAAAAGGGTCAAAAGTTATTGTCCTGATCAAGGCCAGGAATGTGGCAATCTCCCTTGACCAACCTTCAAATACAAGCTTTCAGAATATTCTTCCCGCAAGGGTAGATGAAATAATAGAAAGGGATGAGATGATGGTTGATATACGCCTTGATATAGGCTGCATGATAATAGCAAGGATAACCTGTGCAGCAAGGGAATCCCTAGGGCTTAAACCGGGACAGAAGGTCTTCGCATTGATAAAAGGCGTTGCTGTTTCAACAGGAAACCTCTCCATTGAAGATGAGTAAACTTTTAACTGATTTTAGTTATTTTATTTTTACCATATATTATTCTTGACATAAGAAAAGTTATATCCTATTTTGTTTGCCATCGGGTTTTTTTTGATTTAGCCAGAAAGGCCGGAGGAGCTGCTCCCCCGGCCTTTCCATTTCTATTATGCAAAGTCATTACTGCTTCCCAAACCCGCA
>CAZCMD010000102.1:1724-17356 GCA_964499695.1 uncultured Desulfatiglans sp. | reverse complement strand
TTTTTCCACATATTCTTTAATAGACCCAAAGGGTACCAGGTTATCAGCCTTGCCGTGGATAATGCACATTGGCGGCATTCCGGCCTTGAGGTGATGAAAGGGGGATAGCTCTTCAGAGCTGGCCCGCCCCTGAAGCAGGGATGTGAACTCATCAATAATAACAGTATTCAGGCACGCTGACTGGAAGGCAAAGGCATCAGGCACAGGGCTTATAGTTAAGTCATCTGCAGGATCATCAAAACCGGTAATTGATGCTGCGCAGGTTGCCAGGTGTGACCCGGCAGATATGGCCCCTGCTATTACCTTTTCAGGGTTGATACCAAGTTCGTCCGCATTTTTTCTAGTCCACCTGATAGCAGATTTAACATCAGCAAGCGCATCAGCAGGTGTGCTGCCACCAACAGAAGATATCCTGTACTGAAATGCAATGGCCGTTAAGCCCTTTGATGCATAGTGACTGCATATCTCATAACCCCACTGGGGTTCGCCCATTGTCCAGCCGCCCGGATGAAAAAACAGAAAGGCAGGAGATGGCCCCTTTTTTTTACTGCCTTTATCCGGGTAAAATATATGGGCCTTTAATCCCTTATTATCTTTTTGTTTATAGGTCTTGATCTCATCAGGCCCCTGCATCTGATTTGTACTCATGTCATACTCCCTTTTATGCTTTTTGCTGATCCGCCGTCGCACAAGGCTATGGCGGGACAGGCAGCTTAATGCCGAACGCTATTTAGCTATCTTCACATCCTGTATTGTAAAATTCCCAAGATTGTTCATCACCCCAAAAAAATCAGATGCCTCACCGTTTCCAATGGATAGGGTGATATGCCCTGCATCAAAGCCGTTTCTTGCATCCTTTAAGGCCGCATCAAGACCAATCCATTTATCCCCGATATATGCCTCTGTCCATGCATGACCAATAAAGAGTCCATCCTGCGCATAAACAATGCCCATTACCACCCTTGCCGGGATTCCTGCGGCCCGGCACAGGGCTGCCGTAAGGACTGCATGCTCAGTGCAGTCACCCTGGCGGCTTTTTGCGACCTCAAGTGCGCTTGCATAACCCACTGAGAGATTCTTCTCTTCTATATAGCTGCTTACAAAAGCCTCTATAGCTAAGACAGCATCAAGTGCGCTATTTTTACCCTCTGTACATTTTAAAGAAAGTTCCTTAATCAGCGGATGATCCGCTTGTATGTACTGTGTCCCCTGAACGGCCTTCAATATTGCCGGGTCATTACCCGCATAGGGAAATTTATGAGACCTGTCAGCTTTTACCGGTCTCACTGTGACACGGATACTTCCGTCAGAAAGTTTTGATACCTGCTGATTGTCTGTTTCAGGAAACCTGAATGATGTATCCTCTTTTATGGGTTTAAGGGTATATGAAATCTCCTTTGCTGTTTCCAGGTTATCAACAGGTACAGGGCTTTTTACAACCATGGCATCAACCATCTCCGCCACCGTAAGTTTGCTCATGGCAAAATCTTTGGAACAGGCTATTACCTCTATATTCATGCCGGCCAGCGGCATGATCATCTTCTGTGAATTATAATCGTCATCAACATAGTATGTGAAGAGGGTGCTGCCAGATTCAGGCAGGAAATATTCGCCCTTTATCTCTACCAGTTCCACAACACGTCCAAGGAGATCGACCTGTTTTCGTTCGCCAACATTAAAAGAAAACTTCATGGCAGTAAGATTTGAGGGGCTGAAAAGGCTAGTGGTATATTTTGTCCCCTTTTTAAGGCCTTGTCTCTTAAAAGCAAGAGAGAGCCCCTCGGTCATGACTGCGCCTTTTGGAAAATCCTGCACAAGCTCCTGGGTGTTTCCAGCATTAGTCACCCTGATCTTCATCTTGCCGTCAGGGGTGATATCCCCTTCAACAGACATATCCATATTTGATATCTTCTGGGTGGACTTAAACGAGAGGGGCCTTCCATCCAGGGTCTCTATAGCCGTCTCTGATACATCCAGCTTTACCGGTGTGCCCATGCGTTCCAGCTCAAGAACGATATTGTCTATGTTAATCACCCTGTCTCCTTCAACCGTGCGCGTCTGGATATCGTAACCGCAGCGGCTGCCGTTAAAATAAAGGGCAAAATAATTGGTCTGGGGAGTTTCCCCGAACACAGGGATATTCAATAAAAAAGCAAGGGTGGCAGTAAGCAGTAGACATTTTTTCATGGATATTCTCCTTATTTATTTGATATTGACCCCGGTAATAATAAGAGGGCACGGCATTATAAATCATACCCCTGATTTTGCCTGCCCATTAGCAATGAGTGTAATCAGGGCATCCTGTAGACCATGGAGTTGATATTCATACCTGCGCCTACAGAGGTAAAAACTATTATATCCCCTGATTCAAGGCTGTGTTCTTCAAGCCTCCCCTTCTGTATGAGGTCAAACAAGGTGGGGATAGTTGCCACAGAGCTGTTACCAAGCCATGCAATGGTCATGGGCATTATGTTTTCGGGCACATCATCAAGCCTGTATAGCTTGAAAAGGCTGCTTATAATACTCCTGTCCATCTTCTCATTTGCCTGGTGAATAAGCACCTTTTTCACATCAGTAATTGATAAACCTGCCCTGTCAAGACTCTCCTTTACCACCTTTGGCACATACCTTAGTGCATATTTGAATACCTGGTGCCCTTGCATCTTGAGATAGGTCTCATTCCCCTTTTTATCCGGGCAGTATGAGCTGTCACTAAAGATGAGATCAACATCATTTATTGTATCGCTTCTTGTCACATGCGAGAGGATACCTGCCTCTTTATCAGTGGCCTCAACAATGGCTGCGCCAGCACCATCAGCAAATATCATGCTGTCAATATCATGAATGTCTATTACCCGTGAGAGTGTTTCAGCACCTATAACCATTACCTTTTTCACCTGGCCTGATTTGATATAAAAATCAGCAATGGTCATCCCGTGCACCCAGCCAGGGCAGCCGAATGGTATATCATATGCCACTGTATAGGGGTTTTTAATACCCAGGCGGTGTTTCACACGGGCCGCAATGGATGGGCAGATATCCACCCTTGCAGTGCCAGGCTTAACATCTCCAAAATTATGGGCAACAATAATATAATCAAGGTCTTCACCATCACTGCCGTTAAGGGCATCTTTTGCCGCAAAGGCGGCTATGTCGGATGTCATAAGGTCATCAGTGACCCAGCGCCTTTGCCTTATGCAGGTGATATCCTGAAATGTAGAGATAATGTCTCTGTTCTGTTTTACCTGCTTTTCACGGCTTGAGGCGTAAAAATCCCTGCTTAAAAAATGGCTGTTTTCTATCTTTACTTCAGGGATATAGCTCCCTGTTCCTGTAATAATACTGTTTGGCATAAAACTTCCCTGGGTTTATTAAATTAATTCAACATTTTCTCTGTCACACGTACAGCTTATCCGCACATCTTTCTAACCCTGCCTGGTCAGGTCTTCTGATTCTTTACAAATTTACCTTATCTTTAAGGCTGTTACATAATAGCTTTTCTAATATCACTAATTGTAATTTCGATCAAATTGAATTTCCTTTTATCTTGACCATGTCTCTAATCTTACCTATATTGGGAAAATTTCGGGGTCATTAACCCGAAATATATTTGTTTTTCCCAGGCTTTGCCTGTAGAGAACTCAGTAAATTTACCGGTTCATCGACAATATAAGGAGGAATTTATGAGAAAAGTAGCAATTATAGGAGTTGGTCAGAGCGCCTTTGTGCGCGGATACCCCGGATCAATCAGGGAACTGGCCTTTGAGGGCTTCAGAGAAGCCATGCAGGATGCACAGATAGCAACAAAAGATATTGATGCTTCAGTAATATGTTCTGCGCCTGAATATGACAAACAGCGTTCACCGGCCGGTGTTCTGGCCGAATACCTGGGGTTGACCCCCCAGCCCACATTTTATGTGGAGACCCTCTGCTCATCAAGCAGCACAGGTTTAAAGATCGCCTATTCGCTTGTTGCATCCGGTCTGCATGATGTAGTTATAGTAGTGGGTTTCCAGAAGATGTCAGAAATAACCTCTGCGGAATCCCAGGAGAGGATGGGCCGCGGCGCAGATATCCAGTGGGAAAGCCCGTTCGGCACAATGATGCCTGCCTACTATGCGACATACGCCAGGGGCCATTTTACAAAATATGGCACCACATCGGATGATCTTGCCCTTATAAGGGTAAAGGCCGCCACCTACGGCCAGGTTAATGAAAAGGCAGTTTACAGAAAACCGGTTACATTTGATATGTTCTCTGACCCGGATAACACCATGTCAGGGCCTGTTGCAAGCCCCTTAAGGGTTGGAGACTGCTGCGCCAATGCGGACGGTAGCTCATGCCTGATAGTGGCATGTGAAGAGAAGGCAAAGATATTCTCAAAAAAGCCAATCTGGATCAAGGGAATCGGCGCTGCCTCCACAGCGGTTAACCTTGCAGGGCGTGACCTCTTCTCCGGTCTTACAGTAGGTATTGAGGCAGGAAAACAGGCATATAAAATGGCAGGCATTACACCCAAGCACATAAATGTTGCAGAGGTACATGACTGCTTTACAATAGCGGAACTTATGGCCTATGAAAACCTGGGTTTTGCAAAACCGGGCGAAGGGAAAGACCTTATCAGGTCAAAGGAGACCTACAAAGATGGGAGCATCCCTGTTAATGTTGACGGAGGGCTTTTATCCAAGGGGCATCCGATAGGAGCAACGGGCGGTTCGCAGGTAAGGACAATAGTTCTCCAGCTCAGGGGTGAGGCCGGCCCGATGCAGGTAAAGGAGCCGGTGTTCGGTCTGGTGCATAACATAGGTGGCGTTGGCCTTTACGGCAACGTAACAATACTTGGGAGGGAATAAAATGGCACAAAAGGATATTGATGTAAGGTTCAGCAAGTTTGGAACGATCAGTTTCACCTCCACAACCAAGGTAAACGATTTTATAGATAAACTCGAGGCAGGCAAGGTATCAGGTACAAGATGCAAAGACTGCGGGGCCAAATATTTTCCGCCAAGGGCAGACTGCTGCAAATGCCTTTCAAAAAATATAGAATGGTTTGATGTAACCGGTACGGGAAAGCTTCTCACCTACAGCAAGCTTGAATATGCACCGATCGGTTTTGAAAATGACCTGCCCTACTGCATAGCAGTGGTTGATTTTGGCGAATACAAGGTCTTTGGCCGGATCAGCGGAGAGCTTACAGACAATGACATTAAGGCCGGTATGGACTTAAAGGCTGTTGCCAACAAACTCCCGAACGGCCAGATCAATTATGTTTTTGAAAAGGCATAAACTGATTTTCAGAAACGAATAATAAACAATTGGTAGAGACAGGTTTTAAACCTGTCTCTACATGTTTCCCTCCATTTTTTCAGGTATTTAATGGCACATAATTCTGAAAATAATTCCAGCCACCCCGGGTGGCTTGAGATAACAATAGATATAGACCCTGCTGCCCGTGATGCAGTGAGCGACTTTATAATGGGTATGGGCTGTGACGGTGTTGTTTCAGAAGATTTTGAAAATGGTGTTATGAAGGCCTACTTTTCCCTTGAAGATAATGACCCTGACACAGTAAGAAACACCCTTCAGACATTTCTTGAGGGTCTAAGCGAACCCTTTCCTGACATCCCTGCCCCTGTGCTTGATATTAAGGAGATCGCAAATCAGGACTGGGGTACAAGCTGGCGCAGCTTCTTTTATCTTGAAAAGATCACGGACAAACTCATGATACTTCCTGCATGGGAGCCGATGCCTGACCCTGTTAATTGTCATGTAATAAGGATAGACCCTGGTACTGCCTTTGGTACAGGAAAACATGAAACCACCAGGATGTGCCTTAAGGCCATTGAGGAAAATGTGCCGGGTAAACCCTGGACCATGCTCGATGTGGGCACAGGGAGCGGTATACTTTCTGTTTACGGGGCAATGCTCGGGGCGCATGAGATCACGGCCATTGATATAGACCCTGAGGCAGTAAGCTGGGCAGAAAAGAATATTGTCCTGAATGATATCCCTGTAAAGATCGATTTGTCCACCACGCCTCTTGATAGTATTGATAAGAGATATGATATTATTGCCGCGAACCTCATAATGAACACCATCCTTGAACTTAACCCCCTGTTTCCCGGACGGCTTGCACCGGATGGCATCCTGATCCTCTCCGGAATACTAACCGGGCAAATAGATAGAATTGTGGAAGATTTAAAGCGCCATGGCCTTAAAAAAATCGACGAAACTATTATGGGAGAATGGGCATGCCTGCTGGTAAAAAAGGGTCAATCCCAGAAGGCGAACAGGTAATCCTGCTGTTTTAAAAGGTTTAAGTCCCCGGCTTAGATGGAATTTTACATTCCTATGCTAAATATCGCCTCAAGATCATGTTTTGAGTAAGCCTTAAAGGCGAGCATTGTTTCAGTTCTGGTTATTGGTTCAATCTGCAATATTGTTTTGGTCACCAGATTTGCCAGGTCCTCATTTGTTTTCACCCTGGCAATAGCAACAAGGTCATATTTGCCGCTTACAGAATAGACCTCTGTTATCCCTGAAACATCTGCAAGTTGCTCTGCAACCTGATTTATCTTTTGACGCTCAACGTTCATTAAGATGACTGAAGTAACCATGGTATCTCCTTATTACATTTGATTTTCAAATATATTACCGGATATGGATATTACTTTCAATTTCAATTTCATTTGCTCTACCGAGCATCTACTTTATCCAGGAACTCGACTATATCTTTTTCAAAGGCAGTAACCCTTTCAATGATCTCTGTTGTGAGGGTGCTTTCGTCTTCCAGAGAATACTCTTCTTGAAGTATCATTGAAACAATGGCATCTATCCCTACTGCGGGTTCAACAAGTGGATGTTTCTTGTAGCCGCTCTTAAAAAGCAGTTCATAATAGCGTTTCTGCACCTTTCGATTCCTGGCAGCAAGCCAGACTTCGAACTTAAAGTTATCGTAGTTAAAGACTATGGCAAGTTTAAGATCACGGGCCTTGAGCTCATCAGGAAACAGGGCGCAAAGCAGGTCATATCAAAATAACCCTGGTACAACCCCGATACAGCCCCTTCACCAAACTTATCTACAAATACTGCCCGCAATCGGGACATAAATGAAGCAATTCCCCTATATGCCCGCTGTATTGAGCCATCTTTCAGGCGTATCTGCAATTCCCTGATATTTTCATCGCACTTTTCTGCTGGTAGCGATCTTCCTTCCATGGATCAGCAGAGTTACTGTAACCTTGACTTTCCCAGTATCCGGGTTTATCACTGGGGCTGATTTGTATTGCCTCCAGCCACTTGGCACTTTTGTAAAAATATCGATCAGGAACTACAACACGTACAGGGGCGCCGTGTTCCTTTGGTAATTTTTCACCATAAAAACTATGTGCAAGGATTACATTTTCTTTGTAAATCTCGCTGATTGAGACATTACTTGTATAACCTGCAGCAGCCTTGAAAATGATGAACTTCCCATTTTTCCGAGGTTTTACTATATCTATGATTGTTGATAGGCGAACACCGCTCCATCTTGAATCCAGAAGAGTCCAACCTGTGACACAGTGAATATCGCAGGTGATCTGTACCTGTTCCAGGTTGAGCAACTCCTGAAAGGAGAAAACGATCGGCTTTTCAACCTCACCTTCTATACTCAGTTTCCAGTTTGCATCAGTTGTGGTTCCGGGTGTGCCACCCATATCCTGAATTTTTTCGACGGCCGCCTGCCCTGGAGGTAAACGGGGTTTACCGTCCGGTCTAATGGTGGCCGCCAGCGTACGTTGTTCCGCATCTGCAAGCCTGATGAATGTTCCGGGTAAACCGATGCTTATTATTGTTCCGCCAGCAGCGGCGAGAAAGGTACGCCTGGATATCTTTTTATCTTTTTCCATTTCCTTCTCCTTTGTAAGATGAGTTAACCTTCGCCCATTTATCTATTTTTCCCCCTGTTTAAGTGATAATTGAGAGTAACCAATGACTTATTCTTTATCATATAACAGTTATATTATAATGATAACATCCCATTATTCAATATCTGCTCACGTTTTGTGTGTAAGTGAAGCGGTAGTTGAAACCTGTCTGCTGACGCGGTTATGTATACCAGGTGTCGATATATAAGTTGAAATAAAGAGTGACAGTAAGAGTCTACGTTTAAAGTGAAATATTTAAAGGAAAAATATCTTGATTTACTTTTTTATCTACCTCTCCTAAATACCTTATTGAGTCAAAATGTGACCCCTTTCATTGGTTGATCATTTCAATGGCTTTGCGAGAAAGAAATAAAAAAGCATATTAGTTTGAAGGCTCGCATTTTGTGCAACTAACATCAAAGCCACTCACTGACCAGAGATTTCATTATTTTGATCCATTCATCAAAGGATGTAGGTTTTGAGATGAAAGAATTAGCTCCCGCTTTCATGCTGAATTCAATATCCTTTTTCGCCTGAGATGTTGTAAATATTACTATAGGGATATTATTGAACGCCGGGTTAGACCTGATTTCAAGGAGCGCTTCACGACCATCTTTGCGTGGCATATTAAGGTCGAGCAGTATCAGATTGGGCCGTCCACCTGGTTCAGAACCGGAGCCAACTAACAGGTAGTCCATAAGCTCCATCCCATCTCTGACGCTGGAGAAAGCGGCTTTAGATCCACTTTCTGAAAAGGCTTCAGCAACCAGGAAACAGTCATCTTCATCGTCGTCAGCCATCAAAATATTTTTATTATCATCAATTGCCACTTGGTCCACCCTTCCTGTCTTGAATTATCGGCAGTGTGATGATGAATGTCGAGCCTTTCCCCGGCAGACTCTCAGCTCTGATGCTGCCGCTGTGTCGCTCAACTATTTTGCGGCATATGGCAAGCCCCATTCCGGTTCCTTCATATTCCCCTCGGCCATGCAACCTTTGGAAGGGTTTAAATATACGTTCCGCAAATTCCTGCCCAAAACCAATTCCATTATCCTTTACAAGTATCTCTAATATGTCTCCATTGTGTTTTGCAGAAATTTCGATGTGAGGACTTTCTATACCATGATATTTTATGGAATTGCCAATTAAATTTTGAAAAAGTCGAAGCATCTGCGTCTCGTCGGCTTCAATCCCAGGCAAACTCTGTATCTTAACTACTCCGCCTGTTTTATGAAGATCCTCTGCAAAAAGATCTGCAGCTTCGTGAACAATCTTTTCAAGGTCAGTCACTTTAAAAGGTTCTAATTTCCCGGTTACTCTTGAGAGCTGGCGCAGGCCATTTAAAAGTTGCCGCATGCGGCCAGCCGAATTAGTGACGTGATCCAGGTAATCTCGGCCTGTATTGTCAAGAGATGAGGCCAAATGTTTTTTGGCCATCTCACTAAAAATCATAATCTTGCGAAGGGGTTCCTGGAGATCATGGGAGGTAGCATGGGTGAATTCCTGTAATTCCGCATTTAATTGTTCAAGCTTGGTTACACTGGTGCTAAGGTCGGCAGTGCGCTCTCTTACACGTTTTTCAAGTTCTGCCTGCGAGTTGCGAAGCTCTTCCTCCATTTGTTTGCGTTCAGTGATATCTATACAGAAACCGATCATGCGAACAGGTCGTCCCTTATCATTGAAAATGCCTTCTCCCACTGCATTAATCCAGCGTATCCTGCCGTCAGGATGTATTATACGGTAATCGTTATTCAGGATTGCCTGGTTTTTAAGGGCCTGTTCAATCCGCAGTCCGGCTACCTCCCTATCTTCCGGGTGAAGGATTTTCTCCCACACTTCAAAGGAAGCGTTCGTGCCCCGTTGATCAAGACCAAGGATCTTAAACATTTGTGAGGACCATTCCAGGTGCCCTGTAACGATATCCCAGTCCCAGACCCCTGCATTGGCGGCAATCTGCGCCAGCTTCAAACGCTCAGATGTCGCTCGCAATATCTCTTCTGTCTTCTTACGTTCGGTAATGTCACTCAGGGCCAGGATTGAACCGCGTGAGTTTCCGCTTTCATCCAGCAATTGCGAACCGTTGCCTAGCACATGGTTAATTGTCCCGTCTTCAAAGACAAGGCTGAACTCCATATCCCGCACTTTCTCACCGCGAGCAGCCCTCTGTGCAGGCAGCTCTTCAACGCGCAATTCCCTTCCATCCTTGAATGCCCTGAAATTTCGCGGCCGGACCTCCAGGTCAGCACCGAGAGAGGCTTCTCCACCGGGAAGACTCTTCAGCAGTTCATCAGCCGCCCTGTTGCCGGTAATGTGAAGGCAATCCGGATCATGCGCCAAGAATACAGGGGCAGGGATGGCGTCCAGCAGCGCAGCCAGTTCCTCAGCGCGAGCACGTTCGCTGCGTTCGCTTTCCAGCAGGGCTTCTTCAGCCCTCTTGCGCCCGGTAATATCAAAGTTAACTCCCATAAATCGCAGAGCCTGACCACCGGGCACTGAAGCATTTTGATCTGTATTGCTTTCGTAGATAAATTTTCCTTTGCCTGCCAGCCATCGAACTTCGCCATCTGGCCGTATGACTCGGAACTCAGCATCCAATTGCCCGGTCTTAAACGCCTTATCCCATTGCGATTGAAGCATGGCAAGGTCTTCGGAATGGACATAGCGGAAGAAGGCATCTGGCCCTGGAGGGGTGTCTCCCGGCTTGAGTCCCAGCAACTCGAACTCAACTTCGTTCCACCTGCTATCTCCAGTGGGAAAATCAACCTCAAAGGTTCCAATGGAACAGGCCTGTAGCACAAGTCGCATCCGTTCCTCGTTTTCGCGCAGCGCCTCTTCGGATTGTTTTTGCACCGTAACATCATGGTAAGTGCAGATGACAGCATCAAGCCCACCGTCATTTTTCAATATAGGCTCAGCATTGACAATCATCCATTTAAGGTCAGAACCTGACGGAGACTGGACGCCCACAAGCTTGTTCCGCACAGCCTTCCCGGACAGTGCAGCTTTCCGGACAGGATGTTCATCTACATCCAGAATCGACCCATCTTCATTAAATACCCGCCACTCCGCCCAGTTACGGTCATTCACATTTTTGATATCGAAATCGTCTGCCAGTTCGAACATCCTGAGAAACTCCGGATTTATGATAGCAAACCGGCCATGTTCGTCGATCAATGCAACGCCGGAACTAAGGTTTTTTGTAAGAACCTGTAACCGGTCGGTCGTGCGTTCCAACTCGTTTTCTGCCTGCTTTCGTTCGGTGATATCCACCATAACTACAACAGTGCCCATGAAACCATCTTTTGTGATAAATGAATCTGTGCTCAACAGAAAGGAATACAACTTGGTATTGTCGTGATTTAGAACGACTTCAATCCCATGCATAGGTTTACCGCTTATGGCAGGTTCTATAACAAAAGGATTTTTATTGGGATGCTGAAGGTTGAATGCCTCATCAAATGTCTGATGGATCGGGTTTTTGCCTAAGAGCCTTTCAGCCGACTGGCTTGCACGAATGATTTGCCCCTGTTGGTTGCAGAGGATTAATATTTCTTCGGTTTGTCTGAGGATTTGAGTCGTCAGCTTTTCCTCGGCCAGGATCTGTTCATTGTGTTTTTGTTCTGTCAGATCAGTGACTATAAGGCATATCGCACCGAGTGGACCC
This sequence comes from uncultured Desulfatiglans sp., assembly GCA_964499695.1. Classification (GTDB taxonomy): domain Bacteria; phylum Desulfobacterota; class DSM-4660; order Desulfatiglandales; family HGW-15; genus JAAZBV01. The sequence continues at coordinate 5,785 of CAZCMD010000102.1, read as the reverse complement.
TTATGATCAAGAGGACTTATGGAAAGCATAACAGGAACAGAATCTCCATCGCCTGTTTGCAAGTGGAATTCAATTTTGTCGGTCTTTTTTGCGCCTCGTTCAACCATTATTTGAAACGATTGAAGGTCAGTTGATGAAGAATGTCTGTAGATTGAAGATCCAATCACTTTTTCAAGAGGGGATCTAACGATATCTGCAAAGCGCTGGTTGCAGAAGAGGATCGTACCGTCTGAGGAAAGGGTCACGGCTCCTTCGTTCATATTCTCAATCATGATCCGGTAAGGGAGATCGGCTCCTGATAAAGTAAAGACCTGCTCACCTTCTGGCGTTGAAAGAATAAGACCATCCACTTCGCCGGCCTGAATAGCGCGCAGGGCTTCATTGGCCTCCGCCAATTGAGTCCTTAGTCCCTCTAATTCATCCAACAAATCCTGACGAGTTTTATAGGATTCACCCATTGACTTATCCTCAACATTTCTTGGGTTTCAGGTCCAGCCCTAACAAAAATTTATCCGTATCGGACATGTCCCCAATGAGTTTTCGTAACGGCAATGGAAGTTTTTTTATGAGAGTGGGTGCTGCTATAATCTGTTCTCCCTTTGCCAGTGTAGGCTGCTGGTAGATGTCTATCACATCGAGCTCATATCTGCCTGCAAGGTGTTCCTCACAGAGCCTTCGGACATTCTCGATTGCCTTTGTTGATTTTGGAGTCAGGCCTGTAACATATAACCTGAGTATATACTTTGATTTATCCTGCTTCGCGATGACTTTTTCAAATTCTTCTGTGGTTGTTTGTCTTTCTTTTGTCGCCATTGTCCTTTCTCCAGGAATGACCTGTCATTTACGAATGTCCAGCCCCACCAGTACGCGTTCTGTGTTAGCCAGATCTCCGATTATTTTTTTTAGCGGCTTTGGCAGTTTTCTTACAAGCGTCGGAACAGCAATAATCTGATCGCCTTTTGCCAGCTGCGGATTTTTCAAAAGGTCGATCACCTCCACATTGTATATCCCTGCAAGGTGCTCTTCACAGATCTTTTTCAGGTTGGCAAAGGCCCTTATGGAGTTAGGGGTTTGACCGGCAACGTATAGCCTGAGATCCCATGTTTCTTTCTTTAATTCAGCTTTTGTTTCTTTTACTTTTACGGGCGAGATTGCCTTCATTTTGCTCTCCTTTCAGCCTTCTTTTTTTTGACTTTTTCCCGGCTTCAGAATGAGATTCCTTGCGAAGATGTGACATTTTTATGATGTCGTCAGCAATTGTTGTTTGCCTGTTTTGTTCTTCTGCAGCCATCAATTGTACCTCTTCTGATTCAGAATCAAATTCCGCGCGAAGAGCAGCAATCTTTGCCTCCAGGACCCTCTTCTTGCGCTCCTGTTCACGGAGCCTTCGATCCATTTCCTGTGCGTGTAAGGATTCGATTGCCTTTTCTTTTGCCTCCTGTACTGCGCGGGCGCTGCCGGTCAGGACTTCGCCGGAACCTGTATAGATGTCGATAAGGTTTATGCCTTTATTCGTGAGAATAAACTCCTGAATCTGGTTTGAGTGGGCCATTCCACGGGATTTTAAAATATACAGGCCACGGTTTCGTTCACCCCTGATTTCAATATCTCGGAGGAGCAACCATGTGTCTATCAAAGAAGATATTTCTTCGTTGGTTTGTTCAAGACTTTGCCCCATATGACTGAGATCAGTTAGGAAGGCAGTAATATGTTTCATCTTAAGGTAGTCGATCAGGCGCGTTAATATCGATTTGACCTCCGTTCCTGTGCCCGCATTGATGAGGTTGCTTACCGGATCTACAATAAAGACATCGGGTTTGAAATCGTTAATCACCTTGTGGAAGGTGACAAGATGCATCTCAAGACCGTAAAGAGAAGGCCTGACAGAATGAAACCTGAGAAGCCCTTTTTTCACCCATCGGCCCAGATCGATACCGATGGATGACATGTTCCGGATTATCTGATTAGGAGGTTCCTCAAAAGCAAAATAGAGGCAGCGCTCTCCCCGCAGGCATGCGGCGTTGACAAACGTGGCACACAAACTTGTCTTGCCTGTGCCTGCCGTACCGGAGACAAGGATTGTGCTGCCCCGATAGAAGCCCTTGTTTTCGAACATGGCATCCAGTTTTGCAACTCCTGTGGACATGCGTTCACTGGAAACAGGATAGTCGAGGCCCAGGGATGTGATCGGGAGAATGGAGATGCCGCCCTCGTCAATGAGAAATGGATACTCATCGGAGCCGTGAGACGAACCGCGATATTTGATAATTCTGAGGCGTCGGGTGGAAATCTGTTCATGGAGACGAAAATCAAGGAGGATCACGCAGTCGGCAACATACTCTTCAAGCCCATAGCGCGTAAGATGGCCATCACCCCTTTCTCCAGTGACAATCGTCGTAACGCCCCGTTCCTTCAGCCAGAGAAAAAGACGGTGAAGCTCGGCCCTGAGTATTGCAGTGTTGGATAGACCTGAAAAAAGCGCCTCAATGGTATCCAGAACGATCCTTTTGGCACCGATGGAATCGATTGCACTACCAAGTCGAATGAACAGCCCTTCAAGGTCATACTCACCTGTCTCCTCAAATTCGTTTCGTTGGATATAGATATGGTCGGTTACGATCATGCCGGCTGCTGTCATTGCTTTGAGATCGAACCCGAGGGAGATAAAGTTTTTTGCGAGATCTTCGGGTGTCTCTTCAAAGGTTATGAAAACCCCGGGTTCTTCATATTCCATGGCCCCCCGCATGAGGAACTCCATGGCCAGAAGTGTTTTACCGCAACCCGCGCTTCCGCAAATCAGGGTTGGTCTGCCTTTAGGGAGCCCTCCTTTAGTAATCTCATCGAGGCCCTTGATCCCTGTAGGGCATTTTTCCAGCGTAGCGACAGCCTGTTTTGACTTAGCCATGTTCACCCCTTAATCATATTTGCAGTTAGAATCAAGATAAATATGTCAAAAACCACGTATATTATATTGTTAATGTGAAAATAAACTTTTATTTGAAATTTATAAACCAGTAGAGGTTTAGCTTTACTTAACCTGATATTTTAATTGTTATACAGAAAAAGGAGCCAGAGTTATCAGTATAACTATATACAAACAAGTATTTTATCATCAGGACAGGAGGATATTAACTGTAAGATCTATAATTATCAAGCAATATCATGTTTAATATTATCTAATGTCTATCCCATCCACATACTGAGCAAGACCCTCTATGTACACAAATTATCCCCCCACATACTGAACATCGCCATCTTTCCTTTTCATTTTTTATAAATGCCCTGATGCCGGATTGTTCTATGTTTTCCAGGTTTTCAATCATACTCATGCCATACTTGGTTCGATATCTTTTATCCAGATTCTTCAGACGGGTACAGGGGTACTTTTCGCACTTTGCTGAGCAATATTTCAAGCTATTACTTTTTAAGAGGGTGCAGTTTACTATTACACATTTAACACAGTATACGGGTTTGTTTGCATTTTCTCCCCGGCAGCCCGGACATTTATTCTTTTCTCTTAAAAGATGCCCCATGCAAATCGCACAGTTCATGCCGCATGGCGCAATCAGTTCGGGTTTTATTTGAGCTGTCATTTTCTGGTTCACTTTATGTTTCTCGCTATTAAAGGTTGTCGTGTTAAGGCTCTTGATTGCATATTTCCAGAATAGGAAATCCTCTCTAATTGTTGGTCACTGATTGTTTTTATACCTGGTTCCCAACTTCAACAGACAATTTTAAACCAACGCTATGCAGTACAGAATTTAAACTTTTCAATTTCGGATTACCTTGCGTTGAAAGTATACGATAAAGGTTTTCTCTATTAAGATTTGTTTTACGTGCTATTTCAGAAATACCTTTTGCATCTGCCACATCTTTCAGAGCCATTAAAAATACTTCCTGGGAACCATCTTCCAGTGCAGCATTCAAGTACTCTGCTGCCTCAACAGGATCAAGAAGATCCTTTTTGAGATTAGTTTCATATTTTTCTGTTAATTTTTTCATTCTATTCTCCTTTTGAAATCAGCCCAGTATGTTTGGGCCAATTGAATATCTCTTGTTTG
>CAZCMD010000102.1:0-1624 GCA_964499695.1 uncultured Desulfatiglans sp. | reverse complement strand
AATTTTCCATGTCTTAATTGTAGCTTAAAAGCAACAGAAGTCAAGTCTTAAATAGTTAATAAGTAATTCACCAATTTAATCTAATTAATATTTTAATACATAAAGATAAGCCGTGGTTTTCAGAAATAATAATATGCGATAGGAATATTTTTATCAGGACAGCATGCGGGGGCAAATAATTATTCGCCCCTGCATCATTGATGTCATCACGATTATTGGGAACTATTTACCTTCTTCATCCTTTATATATAGTTTACCCGGCACTGTCGTGAAATGGAATATGGGCCTGTCCACTCGTTTCAGAATAAGCGGGCAGTGTTTCATGTGGGCAGGTATAAAGAGCAGGGCGCTCTTTGTGATGATATGTTTTTCATCCTCAATCCACATCTCTATCTCCCCGCCAAGATCATATGGGTCATCCGGGTTGTTACCGAAAAAGCCTATGATCTCATCCGCGTCATGCACATGGGGGCAGTCCTCAAGGGTCTGGGCCGCCTTAAGGTACCATGCCGTATTCATGTGAAACGCACCCTCTACCACGTTCTTATCAAGCCACAGTATCCTCTTTGCATATTTTGAATATGCTGCCTCTATCTTCTTCTTTTCTTCAGGCACCTTGAGTTCTGTAACAATATACTTACCATACTTTGTATCTTTCATTTTTTATCTTCTCCTTTGATTTGCCTTCCCTGTGTTCCTCCCTGAGTCCATACCGATGTCCTTTCTATACCAAAATCAGGAAGGGAGCCATCAGCGGCGGGCACTTTATACATATAATTGGGCCCAGCATCAACTGCCGATTCCTTGGGTTTTTTAAGCTGCGGTACCCAGTCATAGGGCATCCGGTATGACCGATATACAAGGGTCCTGGTCATGGGCAGATCAGAATCCCACAGATACGGATTCATGTATTCCCACACAATCTCATAGTCATTCGTGATTTCAATTATACGGCCCTGTGCACCCTCTGTAATAAGTGTATTTCCGTTAGGAAGGCGCTGGGCAGACGACACGTTAACGCTGTATAACTTGTGACCATAAATCGGCTCTGGTTTTCCGGTCCTGGGGCTGTTTGGGGTATATTCCCACACAATCTCCTTTGTAACCGGGTTGAACTCCACAACCCTGGAATAATCCCTACGCATCACAGATATTCCGTCCGGGGCAAAATCAGTGGGAGGGCCATACCCCGATGCGCCTCCATTATCGAAAACCATTATATTCCCCTCTCCGGGCAGACCCTTTGGAATCATATGGGTGTGGTGGATGCCTATCATCCATCCCAGTTTCTTATCATCACCATCCCTGTAATATGGCCCTGCCTTCCAGACAATCCTGCCTGTTTCATGGTCTATGACAGCAAGGAGTCCTGCCTCGCGGCTGTCTATTATGATATTGTCAGGATTAAATCTTTTATCTCCACTATCATACCATTTGTTGGGGCCTAAGTATGACGCGCAGTTCTCATGAAACCAGTCAAAGCCGTCACCTTCACTCATTGGTTTTCTGTTATATGTCTGCATGGCCTTTAAAGCTGCATCATCAAAACCCATCTCATCCACATGTTCTGAGGCCTTCCAGGTCCAGACTATCTTTCCTGTTGCAATGTCCACCTCATAGAGCA
>CAZCMD010000101.1:0-17440 GCA_964499695.1 uncultured Desulfatiglans sp. | reverse complement strand
CCATAATGAGAATAATAAAATGAAACGATCATTTTGGTTAGGTTATTCAATTGCACCTTTTACAGCACCATTACTGTATGGAATTATTATTTTATTTTTTCCTACCGTATATGAAAAAGAAGAATTCAGTGCAGAAGCATGGTTCTTTTCATTGGCATTATTTATATTTATTAGTTACGTGATATGTTTCATAGTAGGGGTACCGCTAATAATTTTATTACAAAAAATTAAAAAGCTTACTTTTGCTTGGTTAGCAATCATAGGTTCAATTTTATACGCTCTTATTATTAATTTTATTATCCTTTATGTAATGAAACCGACAATATTAGGTAATATTTATATAATTGTTTTACAAATATCACTTACTGGACTTGCTATGGGTATGCTAATTGTTACAGTCTTTTCATACTTGTCAGGCATAACCTGGCGTTCTACCCGACCCGCTACAGCTACGCCGAGCGGGTCGGTAAACTTTTAGTTAGCCTTAAAGATATGACAAAAAATAATTCAATAACTTTAAACACTGTTCAAACAATATCCAAGGATTATTGTCTCCCAATTCTTAATGAATTAGGTTTTAAAAGGAAGTCTCCTCATTATTATCGAGCAAATGGAGATCTTTTCCATTGCATACATTTTCAGGCTTCTCAGTGGGGGAGTCATGATAAAGGATCATTTACTGTTAATTTGATTGTAACAGCTGAAAAACTTTATAAGTACTGGACAGGTGCATCTTTACCTAAGAATCCTGCAACAGCTACTTGGCCAATACAAGTAAGGCTTGGCGATGTTTGTCCAGAAGCTCGGGACAAATGGTGGGAAATAAAACCACATACAGACATTAGCCAAGTTGGTAACGAAATAGTCAATAGAATAAAAAATTATGGGCTTCATTTTTTCGGAAAATATAATAGTATTGGGGATATTCGAGCAGCTTTTACATCACCAAAAAAATATGCAGGTTTATTTCAATCACATGCACCTATAATTGAAGCTATTATCCTTGTAGAAGAAGGATCCATGTCAAAAGCGGAGGAAATACTTAAAAAGGAACTTAAAATAAATCAGGGTAAACCTTTCAGTGAAACTATACTAAAAGTTGCTAGTAGGCTCAATTTACCAATGAATTGACTAACCTGTCATTCAACAAGACGTGCTTACTATCTTGCCGAATCGGACTTTTAAGGTTTCCGACATTTATTCTTTTAATAATCTTTAGTGGCAGATCGCCGCACGCGTGTTAATTCGCCGTTCACTTAAGGAAATAATCGATGGATATCAATATCACAGCATTTGACAATCCAAAGCATAGGGATCAAGTCATCTCTTTATGGAAAGATGTCTTTGGGTATGAAGCAGCTCATAATTCACCAGACATCGTGTTTGATAAAAAAGTTGAATACAACGATGGTTTGTTTTTTGTCGCAGTGGATAATACCAATGTAATAGGCACCGTCATGGCAGGGTATGATGGCCATCGGGGATGGATCTACTCAATTGCCGTATCGCCAAATTATCGAAAAAGGGGTTTAGGCTCGACATTGCTCTCATTTGCAGAGGAAAAACTATCAGAAAAGGGTTGTATGAAAATCAATTTGCAAATCATGGAAGGGAATGAACCTGTTGAGGCATTTTACCTTTCAAACGGTTACCAGACAGAAAAGAGAATATGCATGGGAAACGTCTGGCACAAAATATCAAATAACATTCAATGGAGCCGATCATGAAGTTAGTAATTGTATCAATTTTAGCAGTTCTTTCAATTGGTCTATCAACATAATCCGACTCATTTAATGGCATGGTATTAATTCCGTCAGGTGAATTCATAATGAGTAAGGACATAGAAAATGGTCTTAGGTTCAGTCCTGCTCATAAAGTAAAAGTAGATAAAGGAAATTAACAATTCATGAAATATCATCACACCGGCATACCAACTCAATCGCCTAAAGAAGGTGAAATATATCTTGAGGCTTATGATATATATTGTACAGACCATGAATCTAACCCATATGGCATTCAATGGATGAGATACGGTAAAAACTGTAACTTACCCAGTCTGGTTAAAGAAGTAACTCATGTAGCTTTTGAGGTTGATGACCTCGAAGAGGCTATAAAAGGGAAAGAAGTAATAATAGAACCAAACAGCCCAAGCGACGGTGTTGTTGTAGCTTTTATAGTTGAGAATGGTGCACCCGTTGAATTATTGGAATTTCAGGATAAATAAAATTCTGTAAATTGAATGCAACTGTCTGGAAACCAGTAATAACAATATTGCAAATATTTTTATATACTCTTTCACCTGCAATTCCTTAACCAGAATATCTTGAGAAAAAATAAAAATAATTTATCGTTATTTAAACAAAATACCCTTGACAGCCTACTACTTTACATGTAGGATCTACTACATTAATAGTTATAATTATTATTTAGGTAGTAGATTGATGAAATCACCTGGGTTAACAAAACTTGAACTAAATGCAATGGAAGCATTTTGGAATTACGGAGCCTCATCAATCCGTGAATTTCAGGAAACATCTCCTGAAAACCAAATTTTGATTATAGTTCAACCGGAGCGTATTCAACCCGGGACAACCATCACTCTTCAGACAATTAATTATCAGCAGCATTATCTGATTAATGATATCAAAATATATCCCCAAGATGTGCAGATCAACCCTTCTCTTCTTGTAATAGACGTCCGGAACGCCTACATGTCTGGCATATCTGAGAAGGATAAACAGATTCCATTACTTATGATTTATGACTTCATTTGGTTGTTTCCACAAAAAAAACCGACTATTATTCGTGCCTATAATTCTGATCCATTAACAGAATCGGGAGTTTATTCAGAATCTTTTATATTTCCATCAAAAATAAAGATTAGAGAAGATGATCTAAAGATAATAATAATTTTTTCGACTGCATTCAAAAATACCGATCTTGTTAGGATACTCCAGATAAAAGGATGCAACAATTTGTTTTTATTAGGCCTCTCTGCGACCGGTTATGTTCTGGCAACCTACTTTGTAAACGTTGAAAGAAGTTATAATACCTTCATGAAAAAAGATGCGCCTATAAGTACAAACCACATTCATACAAAGGTAATCGAAGATGTCTCCAACACAATAAATATTCAAGCATTGATGTTTGAGGTGGATCATATTGTTAAGCTGACAGAAAAAAAGAAAGTTTAAAGTTTAAAGCCGTGAAAATAGTCATCGACTACTATTCAGGATCGATTGGTCCTCAAACAGGCAGTACCGCTTTTCGGTCTTAGTGGTTTCATCTCGGTACTGGAAATCCGGTACCAGTTAAAGCAAGTTGTCTTACCTCATTTTTATTTACTGGAGTGGCATTTCTGCCGAAAAACTTTCTTTAAACAGGAGGATCATATGTCATACAAATTTTATAAGGTAAAAAGGTTTTGGAGTCTTGTCACGGTACTTTTTTTCACACTTGCCCTGTTTTGCCCATCAACCGTTGCTTTCGCAAATAACAATAACCTTAAAAAGCATAATCATCTCAAGTGCCATAAAGGACGATTGTGTACACTGGTACACACAAGACAGGGGCTAATTGAAGGGTTTGAAGATGAAAACAATACATGGTCATGGCAGGGGATTCCATATGCAAAACCTCCGGTTGGAGAACTGCGCTGGAAGGCTCCTCAATTTCCTGCCCCATGGAAAGGCATCCGGGAAACAAAAGATTTCTGTGAAAAGTGTTCGCAATTCAATAATGATGGCACCCTTACCGGTAATGAAGATTGTCTTTACCTGAACATATGGCGTCCGGCTACACAGCAGCGGAATTTACCTGTCTATGTCTGGATCCACGGAGGAGGCAATGTCATAGGGGCAGGTAGTGATGATTCGTATTATGGGGATAAACTCGCGATGAACGCCAATATGATCGTGGTAACTATCAACTTTAGGATCGGTCCCATGGGATGGTTTGCCCATGAAAGTTTAGAAGATGGCAATCCTCTAAACAGTTCAGGTAACTATGGAACACTTGATATTATTCGCGCATTAAAATGGATTAAAAATAATATTAATAATTTCGGGGGCAATCCGGGAAATGTAACAATCGCTGGAGAATCAGCAGGTGCTATTAATGTCCTGTCTCTGATTATTTCACCCCTGGCAAAAGGACTTTTTCACAAAGCAATATCCCAGAGTGGCCCAATAGTTGAAAATTCAAAAGAGAACGGGTACGCCAGTGCCGATATCGCGATAGCTAATATAATTAATGCAGATCCTGATGCTAATCCAGAAGATTATGATGACCCATCAGAATTGCAGGCTTTAGCTGAATATCTGAGAAGTAAAAGTACAGAAGATATTTTTAACGGTTATACACCTGGAGCTGGAGGGGCTTTAAATAATTATCTGTTTAATTTCATTGATGGTGCTGTAATCCCAAGCGATGTCGCAACTGCTCTGAGCAGCCCGGATAGTTATAATCAGGTGCCGACTATTCTTAGTACTAATAAAGAAGAAATAAAAAGGTTCTTGTTTCCATTATATGGTTCTGTGCCTGATGAAGAATATCAGGAACTTGCATTACAATATACAAAGGAAATGTACAGAATTCCCATTGATAATATAGCAACAGCCATGACTGCACATAAACGCCATCCCGGGGTTTATGCCTTCCAGTTGAATTATGGAGCATATAACGAGGATGGATTTAATGTCTGGCCTTTAAGTGCATATTTCCCTAATCCAAGTGGTGATTATGCAAATTTTGCTGTTATGTTAGGGGCTGCACACGAACTTGATATCCCTTTCTTTTTTAATAACTGGTGGTACTACGGACATCCATACCCCTTTTCAGAAGCCAACCGTCCCGGCTTTGAGGCACTTAGTGAAGAGATGGTTACATATCTGTCGTTTTTTGTGCGTACTGGTAAACCCAAGAGTCCGGGTGGTGTCCATTGGCTCCCCTGGTCTAATAAAGAAGGAGGGCCCAAAAGGATTCTGTTTGATGCCGATGATACAGGTTCAATTATTGAAATGAGTAATGAATAAAAACGAGTTGAAAGGGGATGGAAGATGATGTTGTTAGGTTATAAGGTTGGGCTATTTGATCTAATAACCTTACAACGTCTCTAGTTAATACAAGATGATTAAATAGTTTTATTAAATCGAATATGCACAATTACTAGTTATGTCAGTTTACCTATTTGCCATGTAAAAAGGCTGTGCAATTATTGAGGAGGGTTGGAGTGTACATGGAATATAAATTTAACAGGACTTAATATGAGATGCTTCAATTTTTCCAAAAGATGCAACTGGTTGGTTGGATTAATATTATATAGTCTTGTTTCAGGCTGTTCATCCATCACAACACCAAAGGTAGAAACCATTCATATTGATCAGTTTCCGCCTTACGAAATGCCTGATGGGACAAAGATATATCCTGCATCAGCAGATGAAACCATTCCCGATGCTGATATCCTTTCAATAAATAATAACATAAAAAACCTTTTGGAAGAAAAGGTCAGAAGTATAAAAAACCTTGATGAGCGTCTTAGAACAGTTGTCAGTATCCTGGTTAATAGAGTTAAGTATGACACTGTAAATGACATCTACGGGGTAAAGACTGCCCAGGAGACATTTGATGCCGGTACGGGAAACTGCCTGTCATTCAGCAACCTGTTTGTTGCTATGGCTAGATACGTGGGGTTTAATTCCAAATTTGCAGAGATCCCAACTGTTCCTAACTGGACAAGGGAAGGTGATATGCTTTTTTTTACAAGGCATATAGGAGCATCTGCTGATGTCAGTCACTCATATGACCATATAATTGAACTGGAGAACCCTAATGACTATTCAAAATTTATGTCATTTACTAACATCAACAGGTATTATTTTTCACCTACAGAACTTTCATCTCATGAGCCGAGGCTAAATCTATTCAGCTACCAGACTGTTTCTGATAAACGTGCATTTGCCCAGTTTTACAACAACCTTGGCAGTAAGTGTCTGGCAGAAGGTAAAGCCCCTGATGCATTCCGCTATTATATAAAGGCAATCAAGGTTGACCCGCAACTGAGCTTTGCATGGTCAAACCTGGGAGTTATCTACAGACAGAACAGGCAGTATAAAACAGCCGAAAAATCATATCTGAAGGGGCTTCAGGTTACCCGAGGTTCAAAGGATATAAGTGCACTGACCATTATGAACAACCTTCAAAATCTCTATGAGATGACCGGTGAAAAAGATAACTCTGAATTTTACAAGAACCAGGTTGCATCACTAAGAGAGAAAAACCCTTATTACAAATATGTTGTTGGCAAGACTGCTTACTATGATGCCCTTTATATAAAAGCAATCGGGCTTTTCAAGGAGGCCATTCGCCTTAAGAAGGATGAACATTTGTTCTATTACAACCTGGCTATAACCTGCATTAAGACCGGTGATATAAAAAATGCAGAATTGAATATCAACAACGCAATAAAGTATTCCTTTGATGAGAAGGAAAAGAGATACTATGGAATGGTCCTTGATGAAATAAAAAAGATGAATTAGTTTGTCCTGTATTGATATAGAAAAGTGCTTTTATGCTTATTATTAGTCTGTGACTATATGAAAATTAATCTTGACACAGTATTATTCGTGTCATACTACTAAAAATAGTAACACGAGGAGAATACAATGTCTGGTTTAATACGATTCGGGGTCTCCCTGGATAAGGATCTTTCACAAAAATTCGATGAACGCATCAAGCGTAAATCATACACAAACCGTTCTGAAGCAATCCGTGACCTTATCAGGCAGGACCTTGTTGAGCAGGAATGGAAGCAGAGCACTGAAATTGCCGGGGCAATTACGCTTATTTACAACCACCATAAAAGAGAACTTTTAAACAAAATAACCGATATCCAGCATGATTTTCAGACCTTGATCATCTCGGCCCAGCATGTTCATTTAGACCATCATAATTGCCTTGAAATAATAGCAATTAAAGGAAATCCTTTTGAGGCAGAGAGACTGGCTGCCTCGTTAAAGGCTGTGAAAGGTGTAAAACACAGCACCCTGAGCATGTCAACGACAGGTAAGGCATTAACTTAGAATCGTAATATTTTTTTACCTATTGGTAACACGATTATTATTTTTGTAATACACTTTAAATAATTCAGAATGAAAGGAGTAAGTTTTTATGATTGTTTTTAATAGTTGCAGGATACCCGTGCTTATGAAGAAATTTGTTTTAGTTGTCACATCACTGCTTTTTCTTTTTTTAAGCTGTAATACGATCGCAGGTGAAAATGATGGTGAATCCGTTCAATCCTTCCTGTCAGGTATTAAACTTGCTGGTGGGATAAGCGCAGGTTACTTTTATTCATCCAATCCCGGAGTAGATGTTCCTGATGATGAATTCCTGCTCTCCAATTTTCTTATAGAATTATCTTCGGCCAATGAAGAGCTTCCTATCGGTTTTACAGGGGCATTCGGCCAGACATCAACTCATTCCATTCTTGGTACGCCGGAACAAAACGATGATTACGATATCGAGTATGCATCCCTGACATTAACGCCTGTTAAAGGAATCGGGGTTGAGATGGGGCTTTTGCAACCAAACTCAGGTTTTGAAAACACCTATACATATAATAATAAAAATATCCTTCTTGGTGCAATTGCTTCACAACAGCCCTATAACGCTTATGGCGCAAGGGTCAGTTATGATCTCTCTTCTATCACGATATGGGGTGGGTATTATAAAGACAGACTTGATGATGAGGAATATAATTCACAGGATTATTCATGGGAAATTGGCGTAAGCGGCTCATTGGATGATACTGATTTCAATGTCTACAATTACTATATAAAAGGGCAGAGAAACGTTTCAGGAGTCTCTGTTGAGCGAACCATAGGAAATATTGATCTTGCATTCAATGTTGATTACTGGAAATGGAGTGAAGAGGTTGAAGAGCTCTATGAAAACGATTCATCCATAGGGGCCGCCTTTTATTTCTGCCCCAATTTTGACAAATTTTCTATCCCGATCCGTCTTGAATACATTAACCAGGATAAAAGCCAGCTATACATTGAGAGAGCTGATGCCAAAGAGATATATACAGCAACAATCAGCCCGACATGGCATTTTAATGATAGCGCATATATAAGGGCTGAAGCAGCATATATAAATGCTGACAGTGCCTTCGAGGATGATTCCGGTAACATAAAGGATCACAGGTTAAATTATGCAGTGGAGCTTGGGTATAGATTTTAGTTAAAGATTGCTGAGATACTAAAATCTATTATATAAACCTTTTTACAAAGGAGTACTGATATGCATATGGCCGATGCCCTGATTTCTCCGGCTGTTGGCGGCGTTATGTGGGCAGTAACAGCAGGATTAATCGTATACAGTTCAAAAAAAGTAAAGGATACAGCAGATGATCGAAAGGTCCCTCTTATGGGTGTGCTAGGGGCATTTATTTTTGCAGCCCAGATGATAAACTTTACAATACCCGCCACAGGGTCAAGCGGGCATCTGGGTGGAGGAATGATCTTAAGTATCCTCCTGGGCCCTTATGCTGCATTTCTCGTTATGGCTTCTGTGCTGGTTGTACAGGCCCTCTTTTTTGGGGACGGCGGTCTTCTTGCACTTGGCTGCAATATCTTTAATCTGGGTTTCTGGCCCTGCTTTATTGTTTATCCTCTTATCTATAAAAAGTTAATCAGTGATAACCCGACAAAAGGGAGGATAATGACCTGCTCTCTAATAGCAGCAATTATAGGGTTACAGCTTGGTGCTTTCAGCGTTGTGCTTGAGACAGTATTTTCAGGTATCTCCGAATTACCATTTAAGACTTTTGTTATTCTTATGCAACCGATTCACCTTGCCATTGGTATAGTAGAAGGGGTTGTTACAGGTGCGGTGGTCATCTTTGTCCGGAAAGCAAGACCTGAGATATTAATTTCCGCCTCTCATTCCAAAGAGATCGGTGAGGTTGGTATAAAAAAGGTTCTCACGGGTTTTATAATTGCTGTATTAATAGTAGGCGGTGCATTAAGCTGGTTTGCCTCGGTAAATCCTGACGGGCTCGAATGGGCCATGTTTAAAACCGCAGGGGTTGAAGAACTGGAAGGTAAAGATGGGATACATAAATCCCTTTCAGACCTTCAGGAAAAGACGGCATTTCTGCCTGATTACGGGTTCAAACAAAGCACCACATCAGAGGAACCTGAGACCTCTAATGAGCCGGCATGGCCTTCTGTTGATCCTGGAACATCTGTATCGGGTATAGTAGGAGGTTTACTGGTTTTAATCCTGAGCATTCTTATTGGTTTCCTGTTAAGGCAACGCAAGGTTAAATCTTAGTGAATAGTATAGGTAAAAATTTTCGTAATATCCGCTATATGGATACCATGGCCTCAGGAGACAGCCTGATCCATCGTCTGGACCCTAGGGCCAAGCTGATCACCACACTCTTTTTCATTATCACGGTTGTTTCTTTTAACAGGTACACACTCGTTGAATTGGTTCCATTTTTTCTTTATCCGATTCTTTTGATCTCTGCAGGAGGCCTTCCGGCAGGGTATTTTATCAAGAAGGTTTTGCTGGTATCACCTTTTGCCATACTGATAGGCATATTCAATCCCTTAATAGACAGGGAAATCATATCGCACATAGGCACAATAACAATTTCAGGAGGATGGATATCTTTCTTCTCTATCCTTATGCGCTTTTTTCTTACAGTGTCTGCTGTGCTGATCCTGATATCACTGACAGGTTTTAATAAAGTCTGCCATGCATTGATCGGGCTGGGTGTCCCAAGGGTCTTTGTTGTTCAGTTGCTGTTCTTCTATAGATATATCTTTGTCCTGGTAGAGGAGGCGGAAAAAATGGAGATGGCAAGGTCACTCAGATCCTTTAATGATAAGTCAAGACCCTTCAGGGTATTTGTATCCATAATAGGGCATCTCCTGTTGCGCAGTTACGATCGCGCAGATCGTATCTATCTGGCCATGCAATGCAGGGGATTCGATGGTAACATCCGTTTGGCAGGGACCTTACACCTGAGTTTAAAAGACCTTGCATTCACAACAGGCTGGTCTCTTGTGTTTATTCTTTTTCGCTTTGACAATATCCCTGTAAGGATGGGAGAGCTTGTCATGGAGGTAATAAAATGAGCCATCATATTGTCGAGGCAGTTGACCTGCATTACAGCTACCCTGACGGCACGGTCGGGTTAGATGGTGTATCTTTCCGCATTACACACGGGGAGTCTGTTGCCCTGGTTGGTGAAAATGGAGCAGGTAAATCCACGCTGCTATTAGCTATGAACGGTTACCTGATTGCATCCAGTGGGAAAATGAGGGTAGGTGATGTTATAGTCTCACCCACAAGCCTTAAAACTGTAAGGCGTGCCATAGGTATGGTATTCCAGAATTCCGATGATCAGCTATTTATGCCCACGGTCTTTGAAGATGTTGCCTTCGGCCCTGTTAACATGGGGATAGAAGGAGATGAACTGGAGCGAAAGGTTATGGAGGCCCTTGATACTGTTGGTGCAACCCACCTTAAAAACCGCCCACCCTACAGGCTCTCCCAGGGCGAAAAAAAAGCTGTGTCCATAGCAGGTATACTGGCCATGTCTCCGGACATACTGATCATGGATGAACCGACATCAAGTCTTGACCCTGTGTCACGCAGGCGACTGATTGAACTCCTTAAGACTTTTAAACACACTAAGATTATCGCAACCCATGACCTTGATATGGCTATGGAACTATGTGAACGCACTATTATGCTGCACCAGGGCAGAGTGACAGCAGACGGGGCCACATTAAAACTCCTGCAGGACGAAGAACTCCTGCAATTGAGCCGGCTTGAAAGGCCGTTAAGAATGCAGGGATGCCCTGTATGCGGTACACAGAAAGTACCACTATGAAAAAATTACATCGCTCCAGTCCTTCAGGTTATTCATAAAAGACTGGGACTGTTTCTGCAACTCCTTAACCCTTCTCCATTTATTTGAAATCTGAAGGATTATACCGCTTGCAAGAAAACCTGCCATTCCTCCCTGATAATAATCGAGCCATGTAATCTCTCCAACATTAATGGAACAACTAACATACATGCTAAAAACTGTAACTATTATAACAAGTATTAAAGCCAGCATTTTTTAACTCCTTTCTATCTTAAAACATTGAATCCCCAAAAAATTATACAATAAAACATGCCTTGTATTATTTTTTAAACGTTTTTTTTAATCAACCTTTATAAACACCCTGCCAAGTTGCACTTTTTACTAACAATTTTAAAGAGATCCGGTTTTTAACCTTATCACCTCATAAATCTGTATATTATTATTGCAAAATGGATACCAAAGAAAGGTAAAAGGATAACATTTTTACACACAGGCAATTACTCAGAAGTTTACCCCTTCTTTTTCTGGTAAATGCGTACAGCCCTGTTATGCTCTGCAAGGCTTTTTGAAAACTGGTGCGACCCGTTATTTTTAGAGACAAAATAGAGAAAGTCCGTTTCTGCCGGGTAAAGCACAGCCCTTATGGCATCAATACCGGGGTTGGCTATGGGGCCGGGTGGAAGCCCGTTTATGACATATGTATTATAGGGGTTACTGGTTGAGAGATCCCTTTTTGTAATATTGCCTGAAAAATCCTTGATCCCGTAAATAACAGTCGGGTCGCTGTCAAGCCTCATCTTTTTGCTCAGACGGTTAAAGAACACACTTGCGATAAGGGGCCTTTCATCAGGGTTGCCTGTCTCCTTTTCAACAATGGAGGCAAGGGTGACAATCTCATGGAGGCTCATCCCGTTTTCCCTTATCCTCTCAATATAGGGGGCTGTCATTTCCCTGAATCTCCTGATCATGGTATCGACTATGGCCTTTTCATTCAGCCCGCGTGAAAAGCGGTAGGTGTCAGGATAAAGATACCCTTCTAATCCCGGTCCATTAAGCCCATACACCTTCTCTATTCCGTACTGATTCACAAACTGAAGAAACTCACCTTTATCAATCAGACCGGCAGATGAAAGCACATCAGCAATCTGTTCAATGGTATAACCTTCGGGGATGGTTACATTATAGGCAACAACCTCGCCTTTAATAATCATCTCCATAATCCTTTCAGGGGTCATTGAAGGATTAAGGCTGTATTCCCCTGCCCTGATCATACGGCCGTAGCCATTATACTTTACCCTCAAAATGAATGCCAGGCTGCTTCTTATAAAGCCCTGCTCCTCAAGCATCCCTGATATCTCTCTCAGATTCATACCTTTTTCTATTATGAATGCCCTGTTCTCGCCGTGTTCAAGCACAGGGGCGGTAAGATATGCGCCAAGCATGATAACAATACATACCAGCAGCAGAAGCGGCAGCATGATGATTAAAAAAAGGCTTTTCTTTATTTTCATTTTTAACATTGGTCAATCTTTTTTATTGTTAAACAACAGATGCTATTCAGAATCCCAACCATTTAGGGGGCACTCATCGCACTTCGGGGTTTTCCTGCAATAGAGTTTTCCGGTCTTGACAATAAGCGCATGGAACTCATTAAAGAGTTCATGATCCGGTTCAAGGTTTGACATAAACAGATCCTGCATTTCATCATATGTAACCTGTTCATCTGCCATGTTATGACGATTCAGTATCCTGTATGTGTATGCATCTATAACAAAAACCGGTCTGTTGGCCGCATAGAGGATTATACTGTCTGCTGTCTCAGGCCCGATACCCTTAACTGATAATAGCGCTTCACGCTGCTTATCAGTACCCTCATCAAATAACCCGGATATATTGCCCTCATAGTCTTTTACCAGCATATTGACAAGATTCTTGAGCCTTGCTGCCTTAATATTGAAATAACCTGCCGGCCTGATAAATTCTGCCAGTTTTTCTTTTGATATCTCATGTATGGCGTTAACTGTAAGCAGGTTCATTTTCCTGAGGTTGTTAATGGCCTTTTCGACGTTTGTCCAGTTTGTATTCTGGGTAAGGAGAGCCCCCACCATCATCTCGAATGGTCCGTCACCCGGCCACCAGTGCTGGGGCCCGAAACGATCAAACATCAGGCGAAACATCTCCATGAGTTTATTTTGAGTATATCCTGACAAAATCCATCCCTTTCAAAATACTGCAATTACCTTGACAGGAGGGGAAGGATACCTTAAATTTACGCCTCGTGTCAAACGGTGAGGATGAAGCTTTCAGCATTCAGCTATCAGCTATCAGCCAAGGCCTTGGAATATATGTCTTTTACTGAACGCTAATAGCTGACCGCTTGAACCAAAAAACAACAATTTTTGGATAAACACTGAATAATATTAACTGTTACAATTAAAGAGATTCTATACATGGCTCCGGTTCCAAAACTTACATATACACGCAACATAGGTATCATTGCCCATATCGATGCAGGCAAAACCACTACAACAGAACGCATACTCTATTACACCGGCAAGGTCCACAAGATGGGCGAGGTCCACGATGGCGAGGCCACCATGGACTGGATGCTTGAAGAAAGGGAAAGGGGTATTACCATTTCATCTGCTGTTACCTCCTGTAACTGGGGTAACCATGTAATCAATATAATAGACACACCCGGTCATGTTGATTTTACCATTGAGGTGGAAAGATCCTTAAGGGTACTCGACGGTGCTATCGGCGTTTTCTGTGCTGTGGGCGGGGTTGAACCGCAGTCCGAGACAGTATGGCACCAGGCCGACCACTATAAAGTGCCCAAAATAGCATTCATCAACAAAATGGACAGGATAGGCGCAGATTTCTTCAGGGTTATAGAGATGATGAAGGAGCGCCTCGGTGTAAAACCGCTTATACTTCAACTGCCCTGGGGTGCGGAAGATAATTTTCAGGGTGTTATAGACCTTTTAAAAATGAAGGCCATCACCTGGGATGAAGAGACGCTGGGAATGGAATACAGCGAGTATCCAATCCCCGAAGAGCTGATGGATGAGGCGCTTATCTACCGTGATCATATCCTTGAGATATTATCAGAATACAATGACACCATAATGGAAAAGTATCTGGCTGAAGAGGAAATCGACATTGCCGATATCCGTAAGGCAATACGTAAGTCCACTATTGACCTTGAATGCGTACCTATTTTATGCGGGAGTTCTTTAAGGAACAAAGGTGTGCAGCCACTCCTTGACGCAATAGGATACTACCTGCCCTCACCCCTTGATGTCCCGGCCATTAAAGGACATCTGCCCGGGAGCGGAGAAGAGGAGACAAGGGAGTCTGACCCGAAAGGTCCCTTTGCCGCCCTTGTTTTCAAGGTGATGATGGATCAGGGCAGAAAGATGACATTTATCAGGATCTATTCAGGCGCCATTAATGTCGGTGACACGGTGTACAACCCCGGTAAAGGCATAAATGAAAAACTCTCAAGGCTCTTAAAGATGCACTCAAACAAGCGCGAGCGCATAGAGACAGCATCAGCAGGTGATATTGTAGCGGCAATGGGCCTTAAAATATCCACAACAGGCGACACGCTTTGTACCGAAGAAAAACCTTTGCTGCTTGAACCGATAAATGTGAACGAGCCTGTAATCTCTGTCGCCATTGAGCCTAAAAAGGTACAGGATCAGGACAAACTCCTTGATGTGCTTGCCAAACTATCAGATGAAGACCCCACATTCAAATACCGCATAGACGATGAAACCGGACAGATAATTATTTCCGGTATGGGGGAACTCCATCTTGAGATCATCATTGGCAAGATTAAGAGGGAATACCAGGTAGAGACAAACCAGGGCAAACAGCAGGTGGTGTTCAGGGAGACCATATCAAAGGATGTGGAACATGAAGAGACCTTTGAAAAAGAAATTGCCGGACAGAGACACTTTGCAGGTGTAAAGATAAAAATCTCTTCACTCACCAGGGGAAGCGGAAACCAGTTTGTAAACAAATGCAATAATCCGGCGCTCAAACCGGAGTTTATTGATGCCATAAAAGAAGGTATAAATGAAGCCGCATCCGGCGGCATAATGATGGGGTATCCTGTAATCGATGTCAAAACCACACTCATTGATGTAAAAATAGATGAATCTCTCTCCGATGCAATGGCCTTCAAGGTTGCTGCAACAATGGCCTTTAACAACGCCTGCGTCAAGGGTGAACCTCAGTTATTAGAGCCCATAATGAAGGTTGAGGTGCTGGTGCCTGACGAGTTCATGGGTGATGTAATCGGAAACCTGAACTCAAGGGGTGGAAAGATAGAAGGCATAACTGTAAAGGGGCCTGTGCAGGTTATAGATGCGAGCGTGCCCTTATCAAAGATGTTCGGTTATTCCACCTCACTCAGGTCAGAGACCCAGGGCAGGGCCACATACAGCATGCAGTTCAGCCATTATGACAGGGTGTAAAAGAAGGGCTCATGGCAAAAGGCTCAAGGCCCAAGGATTATATGGCCAATTCATATTTAAAACCGGTTGCCCTTTTGCTGCATTGTCTCGTCAAAATAATACTCAATGATACTTTCCTGTGAAATAAATACACTTTTTATTGACACAGTCCAAATCAAATTGTAAATATTCATTGTTTTTCTTCAATAATATTTATCAGTTAAACTGGATATAATTTATTTTTTATACGAGACTTATATGTCCGGGAAAAAATATGTTTGAAAATAAAAAGCCAGGGCTGATCGTTGTCCATAACGATAACCTTTTTTTTATATCCTATGATCATTATAAAAAACAGCAATCCTTAGAAAATTATTCCATTTCAGGTTTTCTGGATGAAGATACTACGGTAGAACTGCCTGATGCAAAATTCCAGGAGTACGATTTTTCGCTCCTGGTAGTACCTGATTTCTGGCTTGGCAGCAGAACCTATGATTTCCAATCAACGGATAAATCGGCAATAGAGTCATTTATCTCGAGAAAGTTAAAAGTTGAATTTCCAAATAACCAAGGTATACAAAATCTCTTTTCATATGATGTCACAAGAAAGACTAAAGGGAATCAGGCAATTGTCTCTCTTTTCATGCAGGAACCAAAGGCAGACGAGCTTTTACAGCGTCTTGCAGCACACAGAATAAGACCTGTACGTATTACTTCACCGGGGCTTATCTGGACTGCAAGGTTGAAAAAGCTTGTCGATTCATTTGAAAAACAGAGCATCGGCCTTGTATATCTTATTAATCAGGAGTGTTTTCTACTCTTTTTTTATCAGGGCATTTTTTTATTCTCAAGGACAATACCTCCATGCCCATCAAAGAGACTCCACCCCCGGCAAGAAGCCCGATGATCACCATTATAATGGCGATTTCTATGAGGGTGAATACCTTTTCATTAAATGCAGGCAGCTTTGTCATATTTACCGACTTTTAATGTCAAAGTTATTAGAATCTCCAGGCAAAGTTTACTATTGTGGTCCCTGCGGTATATGCAGCACTTCCTCTGATATCGCCTGTGGTGTTGACTCCATCATCATATTTTGAATCTATCTTCTGGCATACCTCAGCAGGGACATTTGTAGCAACAATATTGTTTCTGGCTGCGCCTCCGCCTATGGCGTTATACTGAAGGCTTAGAGTCCCTCCAAATGAGTGAGTGGGTAATGGTGTGCCGGTTCCAGCTATAAGTTGAGCGAGCCGCAGGTCTTGCATTGCCCAGCCTGTGTTTTCATTAAATAAACCATTATTATTACCATTATTGGTATCGCCTGTAGGTGCGGTTGTACTGTTTTCATCACCTGGTAACATGTTATAACGATCCTGATATGTAAGTACAGCTGCCCTTAAGCCATCAACATCAGTCACCAGTCTTTTAACCCTCGCATTCCGGATCATGGACTGTCCCTGGAGTACACCGCCAATCAGCAGCCCGATAATTATAAGTACAATCACAATTTCAATAAGCGTAAATCCCTTCTGGTTTTTGTATGAATGTATTAGCATACTGATCTCCTTTTCCTTTTATGTGAAACGTTAACCATTATTTATTTCATTATGTGAGGTGTAATAAAAATTACAAGTTCCCTGTATCCGGACCATACAGCAATAAGCAGAAACCATTTGATTTTTATTTCTTGTCAATAAGCTCCTTTTTTGATGCCTTAATAGGATATGCCACACCAAGGTCATCAAGGAGGGCCTCAATAATCTCCACCCCCGAAAGCGAGGTGTTGATTATGTATACTGTCTCAGCCCTGCCGGTAAGATTGTCAAGGATTGCCCTGCATAGTGTTGTCTTGCCTGTGCCAACCTCTCCGGTCAACACTATAAAACCCATGTACGCCTCAATACCATAGAGGATATCTTCAAGGGCTGTTTTATGTGTGGAGGATGAATAGAGAAATTCAGGGTCTGGGGTGATAGTAAATGAAGGTTTTGATAGGTTATAAAAATCCAGATAGGGCCGTAAAATATTGGGCTCATTTTCCGGTTCAGGTGCTTTGATATCCGGGATAAACTCCCACTTTATCTCC
>CAZCMD010000100.1:0-17560 GCA_964499695.1 uncultured Desulfatiglans sp. | reverse complement strand
GCAGGCATTGATGCGGTGATCTCTGGTCACACCCATATGCCTGAACTGTATAAAAAGAAAAATATACTCTACATGAACCCCGGGAGCGCTGGCCTCAGAAGATTCACAAAACCCGTATCAATGGGCAGAATAATTATTGATGATAATGGTATTCATCCCGAATTGATAAACCTTGAATAGATCATTTATCCCACAGGATGTAATATTATATCAAAAAGAGCCTGTTATCAGTCCCCGGCTTTTTTCCCCATTTGATCATCCACCACCTCAAACAGGGCGATGTCATGGTGCTCTTTACCATATTCGTCAACTGCCTTAACAGAAATCTTGTGTACCCCGGGCGTTAGTTTATCTTTGAATGTGCCGGTCCATATATGGGAAGAGGGGGTCTCTATCCCGCTTATAAACATGTTTGCCTTTTCATAACTCTTAAATGCAAAGGTATCTGTCTTTACCTCTTTTACAAGCAGAAAGGGTTCATTATCATCAATCTGGCATGTGACTATTGATTTTTCTCCACCGTCAAACAGGTTTACTGCTATCTTAAGGCGGTTGATCATGGAGGCCGGGACGGTTGAATAGGCCTCCTTTTCAGGCATCTTTTCAATGGTAATACGCATCTGAAAATCATCGGGTTTGCCTGCTGCCCTGTACCTGATATGACATTTATTTCCCTTTACGCTCATTACATGGTAACCGTTTGGTGTGCCATCAAGCTGTGTTGCATGGGGAATGCCGGTTTCATCCTTTGTACCGCTCCACCATGTCCCTGATGCCGCAGTTAAGATTTGGAGGTGAAGAGGCCTCTTTCCATTATATCCATCCTCTGTATCAAAATAGACATGCTGTGTCCCATGTACATGCCCTCCAATCATGAAAACATTTTCAAAACCTGAAAGGAGTTTTAAAATTTCCAGACGGTTTTCAACAGGGCCTCCATGGGAGCTCTCTCCAATGGAATCCAGGGGGTTATGCATGACAAGAACTATAAGTCTGTTTCCGGGTACATGAGCAAGATCAGCCCTGAGCCAGTTCATCTGTCGTTCATCCAGCTTTGTTTTATAGCCTCCTGAACTGTTTTTTTTGGAGGAGTCAGCACCATTATAAATAATAGTGTCCAATATTATATAGTGTGCCTTACCCCAGTTAAAAGAGTAGTATGAAGGGCCAAGATACCTTTTAAAGGTATCAAGCGACCTTGCATCGTCCGGAGCAGTATAGTTTATGTCATGATTTCCGGGCAGGTTGAACCATGGTATCCCGGCCTGGGCTATTATTTCCCTGTATGAGGGTAAAAGGGATAGGTCATCAAATGCTATATCCCCGGCAGTAATCCCAAAGACTGCCCCATTGTCTACCAACTCAGCAACAATCCTGTCACGGAAATATGATAATTCCTCCTTTGTTTTTGTCTGGGGATCTGAGACAAGTATAACATCATAATCATCAGGTTCTTTATACCTGTATACAGGAAAATTGATATCACCCCTTATGCTGCCTGTTAGCATAAGGCCGGGATAGTTTAAACCTGCATCACCGGGGGTACCTTCAGGGGAATGGATGTAAAAGAACTGCGGGATATTATTTTTATCCAGTGGAACAGCATACCCGGATGGCTTTGTAATAAACAGGATGTCGTTTGCATCGATATCAATCCGGTACCTGCCTTTCCTGTCTGTAAGTACCACACCGTACCCGTTACTTACCGGAATATCAGCAATGCCTTTTTCACTTTTTTCAAGTCTGCCATTTCTGTTTGCATCGTTATATACAATGCCTGTAACCGTATCAGCAAAAGAGGGTGTGGTAAAAAAGATATGGCTGATAAGCAGTAGAAATACAATTTGTAAGAGTTTTTTACTGGTCATGGTTCCTCCTTAAAAAGGTCTATAGCTTAAAGATGGCGTTATCAGGCATTGCCCACCCTTCACCATTCGGGCCGCATGTAAGCACAAATGGACCTTTTTCTGTAACTGCTACAGTATGTTCAAAATGGGCGCTTGGCTTTCCATCCTTTGCAATGATTGTCCAGTGGTCCTTTAATATCTTTATCTCTTTTTTACCCATATTCACCATTGGTTCAATCGCAAGGGTTGCCCCTTTCTTTAACGTAAATGAGTGCTCCTTCCTGACAAAATAATTGGGTATCTGTGGATCTTCCCACATCTCACGGCCTATGCCATGTCCCACAAGCTCCCTTACAATCGAGTAACCTTTTGACTCGATCATTTTCTGCATCATATCAGCGATGGTATTCCAGTTCACACCAGGCTTCATCATGGAGATTGCCCTGCGGAGAGAGTCTTCAGTTACCTTAAGCAGGGTCTTTTTTTCTTCAGGCACATCACCAACAGGTATTGTAACGGCTGAGTCAGCACAAAAGCCTTCATATTTAACACCTATGTCAATACTTACGATATCACCCGATCTGATCTTCCTGCCAGAGGGTATGCCGTGAACAATCTCTTCGTTTATGGATATGCATGCGCAGGCTGGAAAGGGTACTTCGCCTGGCACACCCTTGAAAAGAGGGATTGCGCCAAGCTGGGATATACGGTTTTCAACCGCATTATCTATCTCCTTTGTTGTGATGCCTTCTCTCACGAGTTTCATGGCAGTCTGATGCACATCCCATAAAATGAGCCCTGCACCCCTCATATTCATGATCTCTTTTACTGTCTTAAGTATCATCCGTGCCTTTATTACCCTCTTGATATTGATTATGGCAAATATTCAACCTTTATATGCAGCCAGTTAAATACATTAAGAGCAGGATTATGGCAACAGCATAGACACATGTCAAAACAATGGCTCTTAATCCCCCGAACAGTATAGATAAAAGCAAGTAAAATCAATATATTAAAAATGGCGAACAAAACCCTTTGCCGGGGCACCTTTTTTGCATAAAAATATGG
Source organism: uncultured Desulfatiglans sp. (assembly GCA_964499695.1). Lineage (GTDB taxonomy): Bacteria > Desulfobacterota > DSM-4660 > Desulfatiglandales > HGW-15 > JAAZBV01. The sequence goes on along the minus strand of CAZCMD010000100.1, from coordinate 14,645 downwards.
AGATAGAAAAATCAAAAAAAAAGGACTAAACATATGAACAGCAGGATAGCACTCTCAGGGAGTCTCAGCCTTGTTACGCTGCCAGAAATATTCCAGATACTTGGGAGCAACAACTCAACGGGTGTATTGAAGCTTACCTCAAAATTTACCCCTCACCCGGGTATTATACATTTTTTAAAGGGTAACCCTATAAATGCGGTGTATGGCTCATTAAAAGGGCCAAAGGCCCTGTACGGTATGTTCGGGTGGCAGGAGGGAGAATATCTTTTCTATGAGGAGGATGTGAGTTCCGTTGAGGTTACAATAACAAAGGGAAGGATGGATATAGTCCTTGAGGCATTAAAGCTCCTTGATAATGAAAAGATAAAAAAGGTTGGACACGGCAGCAGCCTTGCCATACACGCTGGAGACAAACCTGACAGTTCCGGCATACAGGTGCTTAAAGGCCCACTTACCGATTATCTCTATGTTGAGAGGGAGGATTTTTATAAAAAAGGTCAGCCCATTGTTAGAGAAGGAAAGCATGGGAAATGGATATGGACAGTATATGAAGGGGTTGTAAGGGTGACAAGGGATACCCCTAAAGGCCCCCTTTTACTTGCCAGGCTGGGTGAAGGCTGTTTTATAGGCACTATCAGGGCATTACTTTATGGCGATTATGAAAGAAATGCCTCTGTTACTGCTGAGGGCGATCTCAGGCTGTGCCTGTTGGATGTTGAACCCTTTTACAACGAATACTCCAAGCTCTCACCTGAATTCAGGCGTCTTCTCTTAAGCCTTGATCAAAGACTGCGTAAACTGAATATAAGGGCCATAGAAATTTTTTCAGAAGAGGAAGAAGATAAAGAGATGCTTAAGCTGGTATCAATCGGCAAGGTCTTTGAGGCTGGGGACGGGCTTTATAGGATAACAGAAGGTACGGTAGTTGTAGATATTAAGAACCCGGAAGGCAAGGACATCATTTTCAGCCTGGAGAAAAATGATATTGTCGGGAATATCCCATTTGTTGATTTTGGTCATGAACCTAACTCTGCAATAATAATTCCCTCAAAGGGGCTTAAAACAGAAAAGATGGACCCCATTGAGATACAAAAGGAATATGATAAGCTCTCAAGGACCTTTAAGAACCTTATCTATAATTTATGCAACTATATAAGGAATACCACCGGATATGTGGCCAGACTCCAGGCGAAAAATCAGGGTTCTTAGGTAAACAGAAAAGCTCAAAATAATATTCACCACAGAGGCACAGAGTTCACAGAGATTTATATCCTAAATCTTCTCTGTGGCCTCAGCGCCTCTGTGGTGAAAAATTTTTTCTAAAACTCCAGACCTTTTTATTTTCATTCTCCTATGAGCGGCAGTTCCTTATCAACCCTGAAAAAGACAAGAAACCTTGACTTTCCATCATCCGGGCCTGAGTGATCTTTCCTGCTCCTTATCGTGTACAGCAGCTCACTCTCCTTTTCTTCCCTTAGTTTAGTAAGATAGAGCCGTTTACCCTTATAACCAGTCCCATCTTCCTTAAACATATAGGCAGCACTTCCATTTGTAATGAGATTATTATGGGTAAGTTTATCTGTCATGATAAAGGCTATCTCACCATTTTCCATAAAGTGGGGTTTTGAATAAATTGCCAGGTTTACCTTGCCGTTACTGTCAGCAGTGGCAATAATCCCTGTACCCTTTGCCCCTTCAAAATATGCCTTCAAATCCATATCATGCTCCTTAAGTTTTTTTGTTTATCGAACAGTTGAACCTTTTTCACCTTTCCGGATTATAGGCACTTTTTATCATTGTGCAATTGTACCATTAGATTATTTGGGATTGACATGATCGTTAAAAACAGTTTATCAATGGAACAAAGGCCCTGTACGGGCATGATATCTGAAGGCTTTTATCCTGAAAGGGTATGAAATGAAGCAGGTAATACTTGGCACTGCGGGGCACATTGATCATGGAAAGACATCACTCATCAAGGCCCTTACAAACATAGACACAGACCGTCTCAAGGAGGAGAAGGCCAGGGGAATAACAATAGAGCTGGGTTTTGCCCATCTCATGCTTCCCAGCGGGCAGCTCTTAGGCATTGTTGATGTGCCCGGGCATGAAAAATTTGTAAAACACATGGTGGCAGGCGCCACTGGAGTTGACCTTGTTGCAATGGTTATAGCCGCTGACGAGGGGATAATGCCCCAGACAAGGGAGCATCTTGAGATATGCCAGCTCCTTGGTGTCAGACATGGCATTGTTGTTCTTACAAAGCGCGACATGGTTGATGATGAATGGATAGCCCTTGTAAAAGAGGAGGTAACGCAGTACCTGAAAGGCTCCTTTCTTGAAAAGGCCCCTATAATAGAGGTCTCCTCAGTTACAGGTCTTGGTATAGAATCGCTTATTCAGACGATCGATAAAATGGTTGTCGAGATACCTGAGCGAAACAGCGGCAATTTTTTCAGGCTTCCTATTGATCGCGTCTTCACCATGAAGGGTTTCGGTACGGTTGTGACAGGTACAACCATATCAGGGAACATCAGTATCGGTGATGAGGTAACCATTTATCCACAGGAACTGCACAGCAGGATACGCGGCATACAGGTGCATAACAAAGAGGCTGAGAATGTGAGTGCGGGCTTGAGGACCGCCATTAATATACAGGGCATGGAAAAGGAACAGATAGACAGGGGAAATATCCTGGCTGCGAAGGACACATTAAAGCCCACATTCATGATCGATGTTGAGCTTGATCTCCTGGCATCATCACCCAGGCCGTTAAAAAACAGGGCAAAGGCGCGCTTTCATGCGGGCACTGCGGAGATTATCTCTACAGTCATACTGCTTGACAGGGATGTATTAAACCAGGGAGAGAGATGTTTTGCACAGATCAGGCTTGATGAGCCCACCACTGTACTAAGGGGTGACAGGTATATATTAAGGAGCTATTCGCCTGTGAGGACAATAGGCGGCGGATTTATTATCAACCCTCTTCCTCTCAAGAAAAAACGCCTTTCAGAAGGTGTGCTTGCTGATCTTGAACTCCTGAACAGCGGCGACCCCCTTATTCAGATAGAGCAGTTTGTGAAGATGGGCCGCTATACAGGCAAAGATGCGAGGGAAATCCAGTTTCTGGCCAATCTCGGGAAGAAAAAGGTGGATGAGGCGCTAAAGGTGTTATCAGCCCAGAAAAAGATCGTCCAGTACAGTAAGGAAAACGGCCTTTTTATACATGAAGAGTTTCTTGGGGATGCGACAAAGGATATTCTGACCATCCTGTCCGAATATCACCAGCGAAACCCGCTCAAGACAGGTATATTAAAAGAGGAGTTGAGGTCAAGGACGGAAGGGGCAACCAATCCCAGGCTGTTTAATTTTATTGTTGCTCAGCAGGGCGGGCTCGGCGCTGTTGTTGCAGAGAATGAGATCCTTCGGCTGAAGGATCACAGGGTGACACTGGCAAATGACCAGAAGGAGATCAGGGGCAAGATTGAGGATATCTACCTCAAGGCAAAACTGCAACCACCCTATTTCAAGGAGGTCAACAGTGAATTCCCTAATGTAAAGGGCGCTGAGATACTCGGGGTACTCCTCAAGGAAGGTGTTCTCATAAAGGTCAAGGAGGAGCTTTATTTTCATAAAAAGGCTATTGATGAACTCAAGGAAAGGCTTATTGCGTTCCTTAAGAAAAACAACGAGATAAATCCGACCCAGTTCAAGGATATGACAGGTACATCAAGGAAGTACAGCATACCGCTGATAGAATATTTTGACCATGAACAGTTAACCGTACGCGTTGGCGATAACAGGATTTTGAGAAAAAAGATATGAGAGAGATATACGACAGATTATCTGAACTTCTGGGAAAAAACACCCTTTGTGTGCTTGCGACAATAGTGACCCAGTCAGGCTCTTCACCCAGGGGGCCAGGTACAAAGATGCTCATGCTTAAGGACGGCTCCTTTGTGGGGACTATCGGAGGAGGCAAGCTTGAAAAAAAGGTGCTTGATGTTGGAAAAGAGGTCTTCTCATCCCTTACCCCTGTCATGCTGCTTTACAGGATGCAGGGAGAGGATGTAGACGCAAATGAGATGATATGCGGCGGCAATGCAAGGATTTTTATTGAGCCGGTGCTGACAGAAAACAGGGATACAAAGAGTATAATTGACGAGGCGAGAGCGCTTAACAAAAGGGGCGGGTCTGCTGTCATTGCCACGGTCCTTGATCCGGGTTATTGGAAACAGGGGCTTGGCACAAGGATGTTTATAAAGTCTGACAAGGAAAAGATAGGGTCACTGGATGGCATAAACAGGGCAGACGAGATCATTCTCGCGAACATGAGGGAGATGATCTCTAAGAGGGCGCCGCAGGTGATGGGTTTTAATGGCAAGGATGGCAGCAATATAGATGTGTTGATTGAACCTGTCATTTCAGAGCCAGTTGTATATATCTTTGGAGGGGGGCATGTATCAAAGCAGATAGGCCCGATTGCCGACCTTGTGGGGTTTTCAGTGGTGGTAATTGATGACCGTGAAGAATTTTCCATGGTTGAAAATTTCCCTTATGCAAAGGAGGTTATCACATGCCCATTTGAAAATGTGATGGAGAGGCTGCCGGTAAACGAATCATCCTATCTCGTCATTGTAACCCGCGGCCATTCCCATGATAAGGATGTTCTTGAACAGGCGCTTTTAACCCCGGCTAAATATATTGGTATGATAGGGAGCAAAAGGAAGGTGAAAATCACATTTGATAATCTTCTTTCTGAAGGCTTTACACGTGAAGAGATTGACAGGGTCTATTCTCCTATAGGAGAGGAGATAGGGGCCGAGACCCCTGAAGAGATAGCGGTAAGCGTTGTGGCACAGCTTATTAAGGTAAGGGCTGCAGGATAGAAGGGAGCCATGATGAAGATGCACAGTCATGATTTTGTCGAATCATACGACGGGCTGGTGGGGTATGGTTACGACCGCAAAACTAATGAAAAGACCCTTGCCTATTACATGCAGAAGTTTTCAGATGATGTGCTCATCAAGCTTGTTACAGGTAGGATGAGCGATATGGAAATGGAGAGCCTTTTTAACACTATCTCAGGTCTTTTAAATAAACACCTCACTGAAGAGGAGTACCACAGGCTGTTCCTGAAGGATTAAACCGGTCCTGTTTAACCCATTGCAAGGCCCCGGATCTTTGCATCTTCCGCATCCTCGACTATCTCAATCTCTACAAGCGAGTGATCCCTTAAAAAGCGGCCCTCCTGGGGTGTGATGCTCTTTATCCATGTTACAAGTTCCTGATATGGATAGAGATCATCTGTTGAGTAGTATTTCATATTGTACTTTCCATTGACCTTTATGTAGGAGAGAAACCTTGATTTACTCCTGACCAGGACAGACATTGTCTTTCTGTTTACCTGCCATATCCTGAACTGATAGATCAGGCCTACCCTTACCTGGACCTCTACACAATAGTACTGATCAAGTTCCCTGTTGTAATCCAGGATTGACAGTTCATGGAGATTTTCTGCAACGGCTTGTTTGTTCATATTACCCTCCCCTGTAATGTTATAATAATTTGAGGATATTGGTATTAAGTTACATATAATTATATGTAAATACCAATATTAGTCAATTAATTTTTAATATATTAAAAATTAATATATAATTAATGCCATATTTTAATAAGTTGTTATTCATATCAAATGTGATGAAGGGATTGCCAAACAGATATATAAAAAAAGCCATTAAGGGCTGCTCCTGATATTTCAGTTTTCACGATAAATCACCGCCATTTTTCTGACATCAGGTATATTAAAAGGGCCTTATAACATTCTTGTTTTATTGCAAATATCCGGTAATACAGGCTGTTACAGTGCATGATGGCTTTGGCACAATTCCTGCTAAGTATTTATATGATGTGTTGTTCTTTATGCCTTTTTGTATTTAACAGGAGAGGTTAAACCGGAGAAAGATATGAAGGTTGAGTGTTCATCATGCAAGGTGCAGTTCAATATACCTGACGAAAGGCTTCCAAAGGGGAAAAAGGTTGCCTTCCCCTGCCCGAGGTGTAAGGGGATTATTGAGCTGGACTTAAGTGGGCCTGAAGACTCGGAAGCCGCCGGAGCAGATGTCAGCCAGCAGGATTTATTAAAGGGAGAGTCCCTTAAGAAGAAGATCCTGAAAAGTGTAAGGGATCTTCCCCAAATGCCCCAGACTGTTATAAAGGCAAGGGAGATCATGTCCGACCCCAACTCAGACTTTAAGTCCCTGGCTAATTTATTTGAGACAGACCAGGCAATAGCCACCAAGGTACTAAAACTGGCCAATTCCCCCTATTATGGTCTTGGCGGCAGGGTCTCATCAATCCAGCATGCCTCGATTATCCTTGGGCATAAAACCCTTGGTGAATTGATAACTATGGGCGGCACTGCAAGCCTTCTTTCAAAAAGCCTTGAGGGATACGGTCTTGATGCCGGCGCATTATGGAAACATTCACTGGCAGTTGCCTTTGGCGCAAAGATGATAGCGGAGATGAAACGGCCAGACCTCGCAAATGATTCATTTACATCAGGCCTGATTCATGATGCAGGCAAACTTATCCTTGATAAGTACATAGCGGAGAGGTGGCAGCAGATAGAAAGCTTCATGAGCAAAGAGGGCGCCACATTTCTGGACGCTGAAAAAGCCATACTTGAACTTGACCATTCGGAGGCGGCCTTTGAGGTATGCGGGGCATGGAATATACCCAAGGTTCTTACAACCGCTATAAGGTATCATCACAATCCGACTAAGTCACATGATAACATGCTCGCCTATATCATCCATGTTGCGGACGCAATAGCAATGATGACGGGCTTAGGAATTGGTATTGACAGCACCTTTTATGTAATGGATGAAAAGGCTCTTGGATTTGTGGGCCTTAACGAAGATGATATAAACAGGGTAATGACTGAAATTATTGAATCGGTTAAAAAGATATCGGAATAAACCTTAATTATGTCCAGTTACGCTACGGATAAATGAAAATGAGATACGCACTACCAATGGCTTTAGGCAGGTTACAGGGATATTTTTATGGGCAAGATTAACGAACAGCACCTTCTTGATGAAATTCGATTCGATATAGAGCACAAGGATATTATTAAGGCCAGGCTTGTCCTTGCGGAACTCGACAGTGTTGGACTGGAAACCCAGAAAAAAGCCCTTTATGAGGTCAGCCGTGCGGAGGATGAACTTTGCATCCCCCTGCTTGCAGGAGTTATTGGTAATAATATGGCCATTGTGGAGACCTTTCCCCAGATTAAAGAGACAATGATCTCAAAGATACTGGAAAACCCTGATGTGCTCCTTGAATTGCTCTCTGGCAGGGGAGATACGATATCCAGGATGATACTTATTGAAACGGCAGGGGAGATCCAGCTCAATAATGCAGCCGAGATACTTCTTGATATTCTTAAGCAGGAAAAAGATACGATTTTAATAGGCGCTGCCATCACATCTTTAGGCATAATTGGTGAGGCTTCGGCAGTAGAGGCCATAAGTGAATTCCTTTATTCAAACTCAAGGGAGCTTGTTATTTCAGCGGTAAAGGCCCTTGGCCAGATAGGGGACGGGGCCGCCGTAAACAAACTCTATGACAGGCTCGGCGGTGAGACAGACCTTGACTTGCTTATACTTGACACAATCGCCGGGCTCCAGATCAATGAGGCATATGAAAGACTTAACGATATATTGAGTTCGGAATTTGTCCATCTGAGGACTGCTGCAAAGAAAAAGCTCGTTGAGATCGGGTCCATGAGTGTAAGGTATATGATCAAAAATCTTTCCCTCAAGGATAAGGACATAATCATACATTCATTGAATGTGCTGGGAGACCTTGGAGACAGTTCAGCGATATCTCCAATACGAAAACTGCTCTTTAGTAATCCGGAAGACCCGAATATCAGGTTTGCCGCTTATGAAGCCCTGGGCAGGCTCCCGCTTGATAAAGGGGCTTTTACGCTAGCATCGGGCCTTGAAGACCCTGTGGATAATGTGAGATCAGCAGCAGCAAGGGCCATAGAACGCAACTACAATACCGTACTGTCAGGCGGTATAAAAAACATGATCAAGTCAGGTGATGTGCACGCGTTAAACATAATTACGACTATAATCGATGCCCAGTGTGAAAATGTCTTTATTGACCTCATTGAGGATGACGCCTTTAAAACCCCCGCAATACAGTATCTGATGAAAAAGGCCCACCCTGATGTAAAGACGGGTTATTACAGGCTTCTCAAGGATTCAGGGTATGATGAACTGGCAGCGAAGATCACTTCTGAAAAGGAAAAGAAGGTAAAGGGCAAACTCAAGGTATTTGCAGTGGATGATTCAAGGATGATCCTTAACATCTACCGGTCTGTGCTGCACAACCTTGGGTGCGATTCGCTATTGTTCGAGTTTCCTGCAAGGGCAATAGAATCAGTGAAAAAGGAAAAACCCGATATCATCCTGACCGACCTTAACATGCCTGATATCTCCGGTATTGAACTCACCAAGGAGATACGTAAAAGCTTCAGTAAGGAGCGTATGCCCATAGTAATGGTCACCACACAGGACGAAAGCAAGGATTTTGAAGAGGCATACAAGGCTGGCATTAATGAAATATTGCGAAAGCCCTTTACTGAATCCATGGTCGGGGATCTCCTTAAAAAGATGACCGGGTACGTTAAGCCTTAACTCTCTCAACTAACTGGTCTTGCCGGGACATACTGGATCTTGAACTGAACAGGGGTTGCCTTTTTAAGCCCGATCCTTGCCAGGTAGGCATATGAATCCTTCAGGTCAAGGGTTATCTTTGATTCATGCGCCTCATTGTGATATTCAAAATCCTTGAAAACACGGTGTGTGCGATACCCCTTTACAGCCAGTTTTCTGACCATCTTGGGGTAGATCATGGCGACCTTTATCTCGGTTCCGGGCTTAGGTTCAACAGGCAGGTGTATACTGAAATTACCGAACCCTCCCAGTTCCTGCATCTTTAATGTCTTGTATATTGTATGCCAGTTTTCTTCAGACATGGGCGTTAAATAGGCCTCTGATATCGTTACATAGTCTTCAAGGTAAAAGATGCCAAAGGGCTTTTCCTCTGATATGCTGCGTATATAGACATCCGCCCTTTTAAATGATGGCCTTAAGTCTTCAGGGATTATTTCATGCATGAAGTTTCCATCTATCACGATCCCGCTTGGCCTTGCCATGTCCATGAGGCGTGATGCGAGGTTTAAAAGATGCCCGGAGTAGTCTATTATTTCATCACCTGCATACAGGCAGCAGGCAGTGCCCCTCGCAATACCAAAACCAATATTTTCGGGTGTCTTGAAATTGATCATGGGGTCGCCCGCGCATATCTCGGGGAATTCAACAAGGCACTGAAGACAACTGCTGATCACATAATGGGCCCTTTCCTTTAAGTTTGCCTCTGAATAGGGAAAGGTCATTAAAACACCATCACCCTTTGTCTTGAAAAAACCTGCCTCCTTAAAATAGTCGTCCATTAGCCTCATGTAAAATCTCTTGATGAACATGCCTATATCGGTGGATTCATGGTGTTTGCTGAAGGTGGAAAAACCGCGTACATCCGCAACAACGGTGATTACAAATTCCGATTTCCCCTGTGCCTCTGCCAGAAGGTCTCTTAAGGCCATTTATGCCCCCATGGTTGATAAAGAAACTGAAGATGAGCCCATTTCTGTCATTTTTATTAGAACAGGTCAAACTTTTTATAGTGATTCCTTTTTAACGGGTCAAGGTTAAGTTGATGCTTGATTTAAATCAGCCGATTATGTCATTATTAGAATCCATCCAGAAATAAAATCTTTTTGGATGGACACTGATTCAAATTATAATTCGCCATTTTAGGAGTTAACCATGTCTGAAGAAATTATAAAAACACCGACCAATTTTATCAGGGAGGCAATAAAGGAAGATACTGAGAGTAACAGGTTTAATGGACGCGTCCATACACGCTTTCCACCTGAGCCGAACGGGTTTCTTCATATAGGGCACGCAAAGGGCATATGTATCAGTTACGGCCTGGCAGAGGAATTCGGCGGCAAGTACAACCTCAGGTTTGATGATACCAATCCTGTAAAGGAAGAGGAGAGATATGTTGAGAGCCAGATGGCGGACATACGCTGGCTGGGTTTTGACTGGGGCAATAACCTCTTTTATGCATCAAATTATTTTGATCAGCTTTACGAATGGGCAGTAAAACTTATCAAAGAGGGCAAGGCATATGTTGATGACCTCTCACCTGATGAGATACGTAAATACAGGGGCACACTAACTGAGCCGGGTAAAAACAGCCCTTACAGGGATCGTACAGTTGAAGAAAACCTTGACCTCTTTACCCGCATGAGAAACGGTGAGTTTAAAGAAGGCGAACGGGTACTCAGGGCAAAGATCGATATGGCCGCAGGCAATATCAACCTCCGTGACCCTGTAATGTACCGTATACTCTTTTCAACCCATCACCGCACAGGTGACAAGTGGTGCATATACCCCATGTATGACTGGACACACGGCCAGTCCGACTCCATTGAGGGCATAACCCACTCCATATGTGACCTGAATTACGAAGACCACCGGCCCCTCTACGACTGGTTTATTGAGCAGCTCGGGATATACCACCCGCGTCAAATCGAATATGCGAGGCTCAACCTCTCCTATACGGTATTGAGTAAACGGTGGCTATTGCAGCTTGTTAATGAGGGTTATGTGAGCGGCTGGGATGATCCAAGGATGCCAACACTTTCCGGTTTAAGAAGAAGGGGTTATACAGCCGAGTCCATAAAAAACTTTTGTGAACGGATAGGTGTTGCCAAGAGGGAGAGCATGATAGACATTGCCCTTCTTGAACACTGCATAAGGGAAGAGCTTAATAAAAAGGCGCCAAGGGTGATGGGCGTTTTACGCCCCTTAAAGGTTGTAATAGATAATTATCCTGAAGGTAAAGAAGAAGAGCTTGAGGCGGTCAACAACCCAGAAGACCCATCCATGGGAACAAGAAAGGTGCCCTTTTCAAAGGTGCTCTATATTGAAAAGGAGGACTTCATGGAAGACCCGCCTAAAAAATATTACAGGCTCGGGCCTGGCCGGGAGGTACGGTTAAGGTATGCCTATTTTATTACCTGTACAGGTTTTGTAAAAGACCCTGTAACAGGAGAAATTATTGAACTCCACTGCACATATGACCCTGCCACAAAGGGAGGGGATGCGCCTGATGGCAGAAAGGTAAAGGCCACGCTCCACTGGGTTTCTGCGGCTCATGCTATAGAGGCTAAAGTAAGGCTCTATGAAAATCTTTTTTCAAAGGAAAACCCGATGGAAGTCCCTGAAGGTCATGACTTTAAGGAGTATTTAAACCCGGGGAGTCTTGAGGTGCTGGATTCATGCATGCTTGAGCCCTGCCTTAAAGATGCAGTAAAGGGCACTGGCTACCAGTTTGAAAGGCTCGGCTATTTCTGTGTTGATAAAGACTCTACACCTGAAAAGCCTCTCTTCAACCGGACAGTCAACCTCAAGGATACATGGGGTAAGGTGCAGAAGTCACAGGGCGAATAGCCTGGTGCCTGAATTCACATGAGCAATAATAAAACAGGAAATAAGAGGGCCACGCAAGAAACTCTGGCAAAAGAAAGGATGTTGAGGTTAAGTAACCTGTGGCAAACCATAGGTTATCTCATCATCCTATCCATTATAGTCCTTTCACTTATCCCGAATCCTGAGGAGGTAACCCCCTTTTCCGCCTCGGATAAGGTTCTGCATGTCATAGCATATGCAGTATCCATGTTCTGGTTCGGGCTCTGTTTCAGGCGGGGCAGGCTTTATGTTATAGGTATAATTCTACTTGTACTCGGAATTGTGATAGAGATCGTACAGGGGCAGACCGGTTACCGGGAGATGAGCCTTTATGATATCTTCGCCAACATTACCGGTATAGTAATCGGGCTTTTACTTTCTTTTTCAAGGCTTTCATGGACGCTTCATTATTTTGAAAAACTACTCTTTAGATGAGGGCGATATGAGTATCCAGGTAGCAGATATTATCAGGTTCTTTAAAAAGGATGTATGGAGTTTGCGGCCAAGAGACCTTTCCAGGGGTAAATTTCTACTCATCAGAAATCTGAAAATAATACTGCTCGCCTTTAAGGGTTTTAATGAAGATAAATGCAGTCTCAGGGCAAATGCCCTCACCTTTTACTCCATGATGTCTGTTGTCCCGGCAGTTGCCCTTGCATTCGGCATCTCCAAGGGGTTTGGGATGCAGGAGGTGCTTGAGAAAGAGATCATTGAAAAAATGAAGGGGCAGGAAGAGGTCCTTAAATTTATCATAGGGTTCGCTGACAAGATGCTTGAGCAGGTAAAAGGGGGCATTATCGCCGGCATAGGTATTCTGTTTTTAGTATATACTGTATTCAAACTCTTAAAAAACATAGAGGAATCATTCAATGATATATGGGGGGTGCCCCATTCAAGGTCATTCAGCCGCAGGCTGAGTGACTACCTTTCTGTCCTTTTTATCGGCCCTATACTCTTCATTTTAAGCAGCAGCACAACAGTATTCATAAAGACCCAGATAACAGATATTACTGAAAAGATTACCCTGCTGGGGCCGGTCAGCCCCCTGATCTTCCTGTCACTCAAGATAATCCCTTTTTTCGTGATATATCTGCTTCTTGCCTTTGTCTATATCTATATGCCAAATACGAGGGTAAGGTACAAATCAGCGGTGCTCGGAGGGGTCGCTGCAGGCACCATGTATGTCTTATGGCAATATATATACATCACCATGCAGATTGGGGCTGCAAAATACGGGGCGATCTATGGCAGTTTTGCTGTTATACCGCTCTTCATGATATGGCTCCAGGTAAGCTGGCTTATCGTCCTCTTTGGCGCGGAGATCGCATTTGCGCACCAGAATGTGGATACATATGAGATGGAATCCTTTTCTGAGAAGGTGAGCATTGCATTAAAAATGGTGCTTGCTATACGAATCGCCGGGATGTGTGTTCAGAACTTTGTAAAGGGTGAGATGCCATTATCAGGAAAACAGATATCAGATGCCCTTGAACTCCCTGTAAGGCTGACAAACAGGCTGCTGTCTGATCTGGTAGAGTGTCACGTGCTTTCTGAGACAAAGGGTAAGGATGAAAAGTTAACCTACTATCAACCGGCAAGGGATGTAGGCACCCTTACAATCCATCATGTAATAACGGCCCTTGAGAAGCTTGGGGATAACAGCATCATCTATGCTGATTCTGATGAGCTGGAAAAGATAAAGAGATATTACGCTGAGCTTGACAGCATAACCGCCAGGTCCGGTGCAAATATACTGCTTAAGGATATATAAGGTTTATGTTTTAAAAGTAGGATTTTGAGGTGCATCCTCTATTTCGCCCAGTAAAAAATATCCTATCTTCATATTGACTATAGATAAAAATCCTGATTTATACTAGTACCGTGTCAATGATGTAATGTCCCTATATGTCATTTCGACCAACGTGAGAAATCTTTTACAATTGCTTGAAAGCAAGATCTCTCCTGGAATCTATCCCGATGCATTTCAGCGGGAGTCGAGATGACAACTTACGCATGACGCAACGCTAGGTATTGTGATGAAAACTTAATGATCGTTTGCAGCAATATTCTTTTAATTCTATTAAAAAACGAGGAGATAAATGTATCCATATAACAACGATTCAGTAAAAATTACCAGGCATGCCTTTATTACCTTTATCATTTTTCTTTTCCTGGTTATTCAAGGTTCAGCGCCTGTTAATGCTATCGAGGCAGAGAAAGAAATCGTATCCAGCTCGAAGGTGGATTCGGTTAATGGAGGGGATATTCTAGCCTCGGTTGATAGTCAATACATCTCTACCGGTGAATTGTTAAGGCAATATAACCTATATTTCCTGATATCAAGGTTTTCCAGAACATACATAAATGGTTTAACTATAAACTCATATCTTGATTATTATATTTCCAGGCTTTTACTGTTTAATGAGGCAGATGTTATGAAAATCAGCATAACAAAGGATCAGGCCAAAAAGGAGAAAGAAAGATACCAGAGATTATTCAGTTTTCCTGATGAATTACTTGTAAAGTGGCTGGACAGAAACTCATTGACCATGGAGGATGCTGAGCTTTATTTTAAAAATAATCTTATCTTGAATAAATTATACATAAAGAAATTCGGTGCTAAAAAGATTTCTGATGAAGTAGCCAGGGAATATTATAAAACTCATAATGAGTACTACAATAGGCCTGCAAAGATAGAGCTAAACCATATCCTGATATGTCATAAAGAAAGCCAGGGTTGCCCAAGCGATCTCTCAAGGGATAAGGCAAAGGAATTGGCTGTAAGTATCCGAAAATCCATAACACCTGAAAACTTTGCAGAAAAGGCCAAGAGTTACTCCTTTGACAGGACAGCGCAAATCGGAGGGAGTCTGGGAGTGATCACAAAAGGTTCGGCAATCCCTTCTCTTGATAAAGCTGCTTTCAGTTTAAAAGTTGGAGAAATATCCGATCCGGTAGAAACCGAGCACGGCTATCATATATTATATGTATCCAATAAGGCTGAAGAGGTTTCTATACCGTTTGAAAAGG
>CAZCMD010000099.1:211-17629 GCA_964499695.1 uncultured Desulfatiglans sp. | reverse complement strand
TAGAATGTCTCCTTGCGCATGTTTATAACTAAGAAATTAGTTGCTTGTCAACTAATTTCTTAGTTATAAGTTTTCTCCTGATACAACATGTTGAAATATCAGCGCATAATATTAAATATAATGAACAATGAGTGTAATTAAGGGATAGATTAAAATTATTCAATAGGGCAGGGGGGGGAAATATTTACTTTCGAAAGCTTTAAAAGTGTTGGTATTTTAAGAAGAGAAACATGGATTCCCTCCTTCGAGGGAATGACACCTAGTGTTGTGTCAATGATGTACTGTCTTAATGTGTCATTTCGACCGACGGGAGAAATCTTTATATTCCTTTAAAAGCAAGATCTCTCCTTACAGTCGAGATGACAGTTGATGCATGATACGGCACTAGTATACCCGAAGGAATTCAAACACCCCCTGCACCGCAATGTTATGGAAAAATACCCGCCAACGGGCAATGATTGATACCTGGTAGGTGTCCCATAAAATCTTTTCCCTCCCCTGGTGGGAGGGATCAGGGAGGGGGAAGCTTTAACCCAGCCCAAAACCTGTTGACATACCTTATGCTATTTTCCATAATGTCCAAGTCTCACCGGTTTTCTTTTCATAAAGTTTTAAGTAGGTTTACGCAGGAATTTTAAAAGGTTGTGGAACTATTTAACAAAAACCTCCTAAGAAATAATATTTGAGTGTTGTACAAGTTAAATAAACTAATTAAATCAATCAGATTTGGTAATATGATTATTTTAATGATTTGACGAATTTTAAAATTATAGGATGTTGAACAGAAACTGTTCAATAACTTGTTAGCACTCAATACATAATGGTAAATAAAATAAAAATTTGGTTACGATTCTTAGGTTTTCCTAAAAAAGATAAATGTCTAATTCGTAAAGTATCAGTACAGGATGTTTATAATGACATAGGTATTGCACAATCTTGGCTAATGCCAGGCGAAGTTGATGACCCTTCCACAATAAAAAATTATATGACATCTTTACCTGTTTGGAATCATTTTATGTCATCAATTAAGTTGAATGATGAATTGTGGTATTATAGGTTTCCTGATGTAATGTGGAAAAATTCAAAAGGTTCTCATGGTTATGTAATTTTGCGAAGTGGCAAATATTATGACTATTTTGAAATAGCTAAAAATTAATGAATTAAAAAACAAGTGCTAACCCGCCCTTCAACTATGACCGGGCGATGAAACGCCGCCCGTTATGTTAAGGGCACCGTTGGCTTCAGGAGTCTATATGGATATACAAGAACACAGTTACGAAGAAATACGTATGGCAGCTCTTGATATTATTGCTGGCCGGGAACGAACTTCCTTTGACAACATCCAATTTGAAGATCTTGCTTTGGGTGTGGCTCAAGTCATATCTGTACGTGATGGTCACCACGTAAGTATTGGTAACGTTCCTGGAGGTTATCAACTTTCTAAAACAGAGTCAGAGATTTTTCGTGAGGTATTTTGGGACTTTTTTAGACAAGGAATCATTACATTAGGATTAAATGACTTAAACCCAAATTTCCCATTTTTTCGTATTTCAAGTTTTGGAAGAAGGTTACTTGAAAGAAACGACGCATACTTTTTCCATGATGTATCCTCGTACACCTCAGTAATCCAAAATGAGGTGCCTGAAATTAATAAAGTAACTCTGATTTATCTTCAAGAGGCTATGCAGGCATTTCAAACAGGATGCCTTCTATCATCTACTGTAATGCTTGGTGTGGCAACAGAACACGTATTTCTTTTGTTGCTCGAAGTTATTTCAAACCATACTAACCACCAAAATACATTCACAAATGTTTTCAA
The DNA here is from genome assembly GCA_964499695.1 of uncultured Desulfatiglans sp. Lineage (GTDB taxonomy): Bacteria > Desulfobacterota > DSM-4660 > Desulfatiglandales > HGW-15 > JAAZBV01. The sequence goes on along the minus strand of CAZCMD010000099.1, from coordinate 15,810 downwards.
TCAAAAGACCATCCTTCAAAAAATCAATAAATTCAAGAATATATTGGATCAAAATTTATCAAACTATCCTCCTGGCTTAAAGGAAGATTTAGACACTCATTTTGTTGGAATTTTGTCCGTCATAAGGAATTTTCGCAACCAAGCAGGACATCCAACAGGGAAAATAATTACACGAGAACAAGTTTATGTTTTACTTCATTTATTTATACCTTATTGTAGAAAACTGTATGATTTAATGGAATATTTCAAAAAATAAGGCCAACGAACTTGCTTCAGGTGACAGCGCAAAAACCACGCTGCCCCTGAGCAACAAGTTCGGTGAGGAAGCACAGGTACCCACAACGTATGATGCAATTGGAAAGCATATACAATAGTCCACGGTTGTCAGCCAGCTATGCGCATGGTCGGCCGGCTGTGCATCAGCGTATCGTGGAAACGGCTATGAAACACCTCAATATCGTCGGGCGTTTCCATCGAGCTCTGGACATAGGTTGTGGAGCGGGCCACTCAACAGCAGCACTTAAGCCCTTTGCCGAAATGGTGGTTGGTATTGAGCCTCATACAGTCATGCTCGCACATCGCTCGATAGTTGCCCCACATGGACTGTTTGTCGTGGGCACTGCTGAAGTTCTCCCCTTTTCTTCAGGAGCATTCGACATCATAGCTGCCGCAGGCTCCCTCAACTACATCGATACCGGTCTGTTTTTACCGGAAGCCAATAGAGTTCTCGCGCCAGATGGTGTCTTGCTCGTCTATGATTTCCATGCGGGCCAGCGCATGGCAGAAGGCTCACAGTTGGACAAATGGTTTAGCGGATTTGAAAGCCGCTTTCCGTCACCGCCAAGATACTCGTTCGACTTAAGGGATCTGCCCTATAGTCAGACTGGCCTGAGGCTGGACGGGTATGAGGAACTGGAAGTTGGTGTTCCGATGACTGTTGATTCTTACGTGTCTTACATTATGAGCCAAACAAGCGTTGAGCAGGCAATCAACCACGGCGAGTCGGAGGATTCAATCAGAGCATGGTGCGAGAAAGGCCTTTCTGACATTTTTGGGGACAGGTCTCAGCACGTCCTCTTTTCGGCATATGTCGCCTACGTTGTCTCGAAAGGGAACAAGGAACAACAAAAGGGGGCACTGAACTAAGAGTTGGAGTCAAGAGGTGAAAGCGCACGGCGCTTTCACCTCTTGCTCAACTTATTGTTAGAAGGTCGAAAATAAAAATAGTAAGAGGAATATTTTATGCTTGAGAACTTTATTGAATACTTCAGCCAACAGATAGAAGTCGTTGATACCCTCCACTGTGCCTCCGGTGAAATAGGAGGGACAGGACAAGAAGAAGTCACTCTTTACAAAAAGATTGCATATGTGTCACTCCTCGACTGTTTCGCTGGTATCCGATTTAATAAGGTGGCCTATGCCCAGCTTTTCAAGAGTAACAACAAACGTTTCACAAGGTTCTTGGAAGAATGTGGTGAGTGGAAAGTTGGTGGTCTGATAAGTCTTGACTTCCTACGCGATAGGCTTCCCAAAACATCAGCGGACGGAAGACTCTCAAAGTGCATCAATCAAAAGCTGTCCGACTTAGGAAATGATTTTGGTGATACTATTTGTGCCGAAGATGTGGACGAAACACCAGCGAAGCTTCTCGCTCTGGCATCTACCGAAGCCGAAGAAGTTGCCATATTGCATTGCCAGCACTATTCCATAATGTACAGATACAGAAACAATTTGGTTCATCAAGCAAGGCGTCCTGATGGAGTTGCGGAATTTATGGGGCAAGATCAACCTGAAGCATGCTATCATAACTATACTGACGACCCAACAATGTACCTGCTCTATCCTCTTAATCTTTTCAGAAGGTTGTGTAAAAGCTCATTAAAAAATCTTGGGAAATACTTGAATGAAAATAACCTTGACCCTTATTTGCTTGAGGACGACCCAAGATGCTTTTAATCCTGTCGTTCTACCCGACCCGCGACGGCTACGCCGCGCGAGCCGGTTAACTTTTCGATATAAGGAGACCAATGAAAATCACATTATTAATCATAGTTTTAATTGCCTTGTTCGTTGCAGTATGGATAATCTTGCCAAAAAGCAAAAGTCCAAAATATGGTGAAATAGCACCAGCGAGTGAATTAAAGGAAAAATACAACCTTACTGCAGAAAATAGACCTGTTATCAATATTTCTCCGGAAAATGTTCCGGAAAATTTACATGACCTCATCCCAATGGCTGAAAAATGGGGAATTGGGGATGATGTAATAAGGGATGATTTCGAGGAGAAAACAAGCGAGGCAGAAAAGGAAGAGTTTAAAAACAAACTTAAGGGCAGAACTGCGGACGTAACAGCCTGGTTAGACTCTTTTGAAGATGGGCTTGATATGTCGGAAGAGGCAGGCCATTTCATGTATATGTTAGAAGCACTAGACGAAATGGGATTATGGCCGGATTAATAAGACCTTATAACCCCGGCATTAAGAAGGGGACTTGTAGGTAAAAAGGTAAATGGAAAATGGGGCGCTGCAAGGTTATTAGGTTGGCTCAATATAACCCAAATATGCAGTGTAAGAAGTAGGTGAAAAAGCAAAAGCGTATTTGCTAGAGGTTGTGCTCCGAAAAATCCTGTAAGGTTGGTATAAAAGCTGAAAAGAAATTAAACACAGGAATTAAATGTTCATATTTATCGGAAATGGCAACACTGCCAAATCCGATAAATAAATAATTGAAAAAACCTAAGATTCCTGGTTTGATAAATCCGACTGGCCGATAAAACGTCCGCCCGACCAGTTATCAAAAAGTTATTTATAATATTGGCTGGAAGATTGTTGTGTTGCTTCGCTTAACACAACCTACATGCTATTTACTCAAAATGGCAATATTGCCAAAAGTTGTGAATAGAAAAATAAAATCAATAATCTTTAGTGAAAATACTTGGTTATCAAAAATATACTGCCGGTAAATAGCACCCATTTATCACTGTCATGAAGCAAGGTTTAAAAAAAAGTAAAAAATAAGGGCAGCTTTTTCTACTGCCCTTATAAGAAATATTCTAATCAAAAGCCATATCGGTTTTCCAGACCTCCCAGACTTTTCCAACAAGATCGGGGCCTGGTTTGAGGGTCGTCTTACCAGGCCTCCATCCGGAAGGCAGGGCCTCGGTCCCTTTTTTCTCTCTTACGAGCTGGAATGCCTGTATCTGCCTAAGATTTTCCATCACGTTTCTGCCGACAGGTGGTGATAGCACCTCATATGCCTGGATAACACCATCCGGGTCTATTATAAATCTTCCTCTGGTATCAACCCCCTCGCCTTCATCATATATGCCGAATATTGTCCCGACCTTTCCTCCTGCGTCTGAAAGCATGGAAAAGGGGATTCCTCCCGGCACCATTTTTGAAAGTTCATTATCATCCCACATCTTGTGAACATACATACTGTCAACGCTCATAGAGAGTATTTCAACACCGAGTTTCTGGAATTCAGAGTATTTTGCAGCAACTGCTGCAATTTCTGTGGCTCAGACAAATGTGAAGTCTCCCGGATAAAAACACAGGACAACCCATTTGCCTAAAAATTCGGATAACTGAACACTTGAAAATTTGCCTTGTCTATATGCGGGCGCAATAAAATCCGGGGCCTTTTTCCCTACCTGGATCATAGCCTTTACCTCCTTGACTGTTATTTCATTTTCATTTTTATTATCATTTGTTTTCTTTTGCTCACCCACAGGGCCGCCAGTTGGCCTTGCACAACCCACTTTTACTTCCTTGCTCATAGGCATACCTCCTTATTTCTGAATTGTTTATTTTTATTCATCCATAATTTGCTATATTTTAGTAAACACCAGATGATAAATCCATTATTATTTTTTTCTTATAATACACCAGAGACCGCAGAAAAGGATCGTAAGATATACCTTTTAGACAGGTTTGAAACCTGTCTCTACATCTAGCTGCTTAAAACTGACAGGCTTATATCAAACATATCATTTGCAAAGCCCGCCCTTATTGCACTCTCCCTGGTTTCACCTATCTCAAGTGTAATGGGGTCGCTTATAAAGTGGCTGCCAAATGAACCGAATGGCACATACATCTTCCCTGCTGAAAGGTATAATGGTACCACATCCTCTCCGCTCAATGTGATAAAACCCTCATCAAGATCACCCGGCTCTGTATCATCCTCTTCCCATAAAAGCAGAACATAACCTGTTACATGTTTATTAATCTCAGCATCTATTCCCAGTTCCACGGTTGCAAGGGCAATATCACTTGAATCGGTATCTGTTTCTTCCGTGTCACTGAAATCATAGGATTCATGCGCCGCCTCTACCTCTATTAATCCGCTTAGATTGATACTGTCGAACCACTCTGGCATATCCGCGGCCCAGGCCGATAATGAGCTAAAGGTTATTGCCACAAAAAGGTAAAAAGTTATTTTAAAAAGTTTTCTTATTTATTCTCCTCTGAATATTTAGTTTTTATTATGAACAGTAACAAGGATCTTCTCCCCAATACCTCTTCCTATGGCTATACGAGTATTGTTATGACCGATCACAAGTTTTCCATCGTTATTATTGTTTATTATCTCCACCCCGTCCCCTGGGTTAAGGCCAAGCGCAACAAGCCTTTCCCTTGCATGCCTTCCTGCCCTTATCTCTGTGATAATCAGTCTTTCACCCGGTCTGGCCATGGTAAGGGGCATAAGAGGCCCCCTCTGGTTGGTGCATTCACGGCAAAGGCCATATGACCCCATCCTGCAATGTTTTTTTAACATTGTTCACTCCTCTCATCTCTCCATTCATAAATTTCCATATGACCCGACTTGCAGTTGGAACAGCAGTTGGAGCAGGAGCTGATATTTTCCAGCTTCTTAAGCCTTCCCTTTCTTATCCACTGATCCAGCATTCCCCTCATGGCATCAGGGGCAATATTGAATCGGATGGAAAGGTCAGAGAGCGATGCTGCCGGATGTTCTGTAAAATATTTTTTTATCTCTGAAAGTATCATTTAGGTTATCTCCATGAATTTCCAATCAATCCATTTACTGTAGGGGCACGGTGCACCGTGCCCGCTGCCCTTTTCATACATAAAATAAATATCGCAAATGCTACCCCCAGGATATCCACCCACATTAATGAGCTTCCGGGGTGCCTAGCAAAGGTGCCTATCTGGTAAAACAGCGTTGCCACCACCCATGCAAGAAGCGTCAGATAACTCCCCGCAAATATTGTCCACCTGATATTGGTTTCACGATAGATTGCCGCAATCGCTGCAAGGCACGGATAATATATAAGTATAAACAGTAGATATGCGATTGCACCGATCTTTCCATCAAAGCTTGCCACCATGGTGCCAAAGGTTGTTTTGCTTACCTCCTGCTCTTCGGCAGCAGTATCAATATCAGAGACATCACCGACACCTATCCCGAGGGGGTTGACAACTGTCCCTCCAAGCTCTGAAAATGCTGCAGGTATTGTTCTGAATGCCTCGGCTACACTTCCGGCAAAGTCAAAACCCCCTGCCACTTTATCACTCCCATCTTCAGCCATTGCTGTATATAATGCATCAAGGGTTCCTACTACAGCCTCTTTCGCGAAGATACCTGTAAATATACCTACTGTAGCAGGCCAGTTCTTTTCTGTAAGCCCCATGGGCGCAAACATGGGGGTGATTGCACGGCCTGCAACGCTCAATATTGAATTTTCACTCTCTTCATTTCCAAAACTGCCATCCCGTCCAACCGCATTCAGAAATGCAAGTATTACAAAGATTGGTATCAAAACCTTTCCTGCACGAAACATAAATGACTTGAGCCTTTCATATGCATGAAAAAGAACTCCTCTTACAGTAGGTATATGATATGGCGGAAGCTCCATAATAAAATGTGATATTTCACCCTTTAAGACTGTACTTTTAAGGATAAAACCGGTCATGATGGCAAGAAGGATACCCGCAATATAAAGCCCGAACACAAGCATGCTGCCGGATGTGGGGAAAAAGGCCGCTGCAAACAGGGCATAGACCGGGAGCCTTGCCCCGCATGACATAAAAGGGTTCATCATTATGGTAAGGGTCCTGTCCCTCTCATTATCAAGGGTGCGAGTTGCCATTATTGCCGGCACATTGCACCCGAAACCCACAAGCATGGGTACAAACGATTTACCGGGAAGCCCTACATAACGCATGAACCTGTCCATTACAAAGGCTGCACGCGCCATATAGCCTGAGTCTTCAAGTATGGCGAGACACAGAAACATAAATCCTATGGGAGGAATAAATGTGGACATGGTCTGGATACCACCGCCAATGCCCCCGGCAATAAATGTAATAAGCCATTCGGGGAAATGAAGCGCCCCAAGCAGAGCGCCAAGGCCATCAACAAATATGGCCCCAAACAGGATATCAAAAAAATCTATAAAGCATCCTCCTATGTTTATGGTAATCATGAATGTTGCATACATGGCGACAAGAAATATGGGGATTCCAAGAATCCTGTTAAGAAGGATATTGTCAATGGCATCCGAGACTGTCCTTCTCTCCTCATATCTTTTTTCAATTGCATCCCTGCATACGCCATTGATAAACCCATAACGCGCATCAGCTACTATTATGTCCGGGTCATCGTTAAAGATCTTATCCATCCTCTTTCTTGCATCTTCAAGCCCGGATGGGTTTATTTTAGATGCAAGCTCTAGTGCCAGTGCATCCCCCTCAATGAGTTTTATGGCAAGCCATCTGCTGTCCAGGCGCCTTACATCAGCCTGATCCTTTAGAAGCGTGCTGAAGGATTCTATTGTTTTTTCGACCTCAGACGGATAGCGGATATCGGCCGCTGGTATTTTTTTATCCGATGCAGCACGGATCACCGCATCCTTGAGCGCTTCTATGCCCTGATTCCTGCTTGCAACAATCGGTATCACTGGGCAATCTAGGTATTTTTCAAGTTTTTTGATATCTATCCCGATCTTGTGCTGTTCGGCTATATCCATCATATTCAGGGCCACAACCATTGGCACCTTCATCTCAAGAAGCTGAACAGTCAGGTACAGGTTCCTCTCAAGGTTTGAGGCGTCCACTATGTTCAGGATAAGGTCCGGCTCTTTTGAGATCACAAAATCCCTGGATATCTTTTCATCAAGGGATGTTGCGGTAAGCGAATAGATGCCCGGAAGGTCAACAACCTCTATCTCCCTCTCCTTATGGGTGTATACACCTGTTTTTCTCTCAACTGTCACACCCGGCCAGTTTCCCACCTTTTGTCTGGCACCTGTAAGGGCGTTGAAAAGGGTGGTTTTCCCGCAGTTGGGGTTGCCTGCAAGGCCAATTGTTATTGAACTCATTCTATTTACCCCTTTCCACAAGGACTGCTTCTGCCTCGGTTTTCCTTAAGCTTAAGTTGAATCCCCTTATGTTTATCTCTATGGGGTCACCTAAAGGGGCAACACGCACAACCTTAAGTTCTGTTCCCTTTGTGAGCCCCATTGAAAGGAGCCTGTTCATAAAGGGTTTTCCGGTCTTTGAATAACCCGACACCTTTGCAATAGCGTTTATCTCCAGATCACAAATTGTTTTTGTCATATCTCCTCCATTAAATAAAAAAAGGCGTAACCGTGCAGGAAAACCTGCTGCCAGTTACGCCTTCACTTTCTTTGCGCCACAAGGCCAAAGACCGTAAGACATTCCATATTTATCCGGTCCTAATCATGACCGGAGTTATATAATGCTCCTATTCTATAAGCACATCTGTGAGTCTTTTACGCAGCACCTCAAGTCTTTTTGATTTAAAGGATTTTTTTGTCTCTTCCAGCACGTCAATAGTATCCCTGAGCGCTTCAGTGAGTCTTTTTTCCCTTTCCCCTGATTGAGGTGGCAACGCAGAAGATGCACCATCCTTTTTAAATCCGTTATTAATAAGGCTTTCCATCATCGCACACTGGATATCCATTCTTTTGTGCAACTCTTCAGTGCGGTCATGGAGTTTCCTCAATAATTCATTATCTCTCAACATAGTTTCAAACAACCTGACTCGATTAGATAAATCTAATTCATAGGGTAAAAATTTACTGGCTTATATTAATCAGGCCACCTTCACAATCAGCAGTGAAATTTTTCATATGTTCCTTGCATTTTTCAGGCTTTAGGCCATTTTCACAATATTCCTGAAAATAATTCAGCCAGCTTTCACCTGTCCTGGGGCATGATTGAACAAATTCAATAAACTTGGTGAGCCTTGAAAGTGTTTCAGGCCCCATTCCATGTTCCATTCTGCATGCCTCATCATCAGCAGTTGCAGGGTCAAGTTTTAAAATATCAGTAAGAAAGCTCCTTATTGTAGTATGCCTGTTTTCAATTTCCTTTCCTATCTCAAGGCCCTTTTCAGTCAATTCGAGATATTCATGTTTTTCATAGTCTATAAAACCCTTATCAGAAAGGCTTTTTAACATGTTCGTTACTGTAGGCATTTTTACACCAAGCTCTCTGGCAATATTTTTTACCCTTATTGCCCCCTTGCCCTGATTCAACTTAAAGATTGTTTCAAGGTAATCTTCCATGGTGGAGGAGATATTTTCGTCTGACATTTTGATTCCTTATTATTATTAGATTAATCTAATTTAATTATTATGACCCAATTTAGTTTTATTTCAATATCTTGTCAAGAAGTTTTCGGGTCTTTTCAATAATTTTTTGGTTTATAGTCTATGTCAGGTGGTGTTGATTTAATCACTAACGGGTTCAAGCAAGGTCAAACCGGTCAATATTCATGTAGAGATAGAACGCCGAAAGGTCCTTAGGTTGGTTCAATCTAACCTGATACAATAACAATGTCCCATTATATCCAAAAGGAAATATTTAAAAAAAGAAGCCTTTTTCCACCTCTAGTGTATTCTTAAAGTAGAGGTATATATTATGTCAATCCGATAGCCAGCTAATTCGTGTATATCGAAAAATTGATGTTTTATATGAAAGCGATCAGCCATCAGCTTTCAGCTTTCAGCTAAAGATATATAATACAAAAACCTGACTGACAGCTGAAGGCTTAAAGCTCTATCAAGGAATAACCTCTTTCAGGATGGACACTAATTCACCACTCACACCAATGGAGAAGCATTATGAAAATTAAAATTGATTACACCTTTACTGTTTTACTGATTGTTTTAGGCATCTGTCATACATCATTTACCGCGGTCTTTTATAGAACATTTGATCTGAATGCCCTGTGGTTTGCTGGAACCGGGCTGGCCTTTGTATTTCTCGGACTGATAAATATTTTCAGACTGCAAACAACCGGGATGCTGATCAGGGTACTGTGTTCCATAAGCAACGCTCTTGCCTTAATTTTTTGCATTTTTATTTTATTAAAGATGGCTCAGCCACAGGTGTTTATAAGCCTCTTTATTTTAGTGATCCTGCTTGGTCTTTCTCTATGGGATTTAAGATCATCAAGTGCGGTCAGGTAACCCCATGCCTACTATGAATTACAGGTATTTCATAAAAAGGGCACTGCAAACAGCGCTGTTCTTTTTCTGTGTAATTATTATTAAGAGTAAACCAGCAAAAAGATTTTGAATTATTACATGCATTGGCACCTCTATTGATTATCTTGAATAAAAAAAAGGTTTTATGTAAAATATTGCACATGAAATTGGAGGTAATTGATAATGACTATTTCTGTTGATGAATTGGCAATAAAGGCGATGGCGCTTTCGGGTGAATCCAGGGCTTTGCTGGCCGAAAAACTTGTTGAGAGCCTCGACCATGAGTCGATCAATAAAATCTGGCTAACTGAGGTTAAAAAGCGTCGTGATGAAGTGCGGAATAACCAGGTTAAACCAGTACCCGGAAATGAAGTAATGGAAGATGTTCGGAAACTTATAAACAAATGAACAGCTTCTCATTTCATCCAGAGGCGCATTCCGAATTTAAAGATGCAGCAATTTATTATTATGAAAAAAGCCCCTCACTTGCATCTGCATTCTATACTGAAGTAGAAAATGTAATTGAAAAAATAGTTGAGAAACCAGACCTGTATTAATGCCTTTTGGAGTAAACTAATGAAAAAGTCATACATGCTTATATTGATTCTATTTATGGCAGGAGTTCTGATTAATACAATAGTGTTGGCAGAGCAGACAATCACACCCTCACAAGATGGGACGTGGAGGGCAATAACATCCTGCGAAAAGGATGAATGTACTGTGCGTGTGGAAAACAAGACAACGACCAAGAGTCAATGGATTGTTGAGAAGCCATTTCCACGAGAACCATCGACAGAGTGGATAACACCTTAACTGTTAGAAGTGACATTAACCTGTGGTTCACCTTGTAGCGCGACTATCTTTTTTAATGCTGTTGCAGGGGTGTCGACTTTTTTTTCAGAGGTAATAGCCGTCGAGCCATCAAGACAGGTTGTAGCCATCGTGACAATTGAGAATAAAAAGGCAGTAGTAAAGGTCTTGCGCATATTTGCACCTACTAAACCATTAGTGATAATAAGTCCAGAATTCAGCCCAGTCGCTGCACCGGTTAGTGCGATCGAAGAGGCACATTTTCTTGAGTCTGGCGATCTGGAAATACAGTATTTGTCCGGAGTTAATTACGACAGCAAGAAAGAAATCGTTCCAATTAAGTATTGAAAATCTAACCATGGCTGAATAAGATAAGATGGATAACCTGATAGCTGACCATATATTGGCCGTGACATGACAAAGGCCCTGCAATATTTGATTAACTTGATTAAAACTGTTTATTTTCATATGATCTGGTAACTCTGAAATTAAAGGGTTTTCTTTTTAAAATCACCCTTAACATAGAAGCATTATGAAGATATCAACTGAAAATAAAAAACCAATTCCAAGCCAAATCTATAATCTATTCTGGGAGTATGTCCCTGAATCTATCGATATTAAAACCCATAAAGATCTCATAATAGGTCGAGTTGCTGAGATGGGGTCGTGGAATTCTATGAAATGGCTCCTCAAAACATATTCAAAAGAGCAGATTTTATCCTTTCTCAATAAAAGAGGGATACAGACACTTCCTCTTCGGGAACTTAATTACTGGCTGTTAATGATGGGGATATCATCAGAGGAAAGAGAACAGATAATCAACCAAAAAAGCGAGTCTAACCATGTCTGGAATAATCGATATTCATACTGAGATCTTAAATGATGCCCAGGTTAACCTGCTTCATGCATTATCAAAAGCATTCATGAATTCGGACTTCTATCTTGCGGGAGGCACAGCCCTTGCTCTTAAATCGTATCTGGAGCTTTACATCAAAAAATATAAAAACAGGGATATCGGCCATGTAATAAGGAGCCTGGTCTATTTCAGGGATGCGGAAACGGAACCTGAATTAACAATGCTTGCACCATTTGACTGGGTAAAAATGAAGGCTGCTTTTGAAGATTGGGTAAAAAATATCAGTTGCTAAAATCATAGGTTGTTAGACGCAAGCAAAATAAACCGATTTTCGAAAATCTCCATCTTCATGGCTATGGTTTAATAAAAAGCAGCTTTTTTGTAAAAATAAAGGAGATGAAATATGCAGGCAAGAGGTCCACTCATGATAGAACACAGGCTTATTGAAAAAATGCTCAAGGCTATTCAACGCACACTGGAGCATGCTGCGCAAACACAGGAGATTGATCCCTTCTTTGTGGATACTGCGGTTGATTTTATTCATGTTTATGCAGACCGCACCCACCACGGAAAGGAAGAAGATATTCTGTTCAAAGAGCTTCGTAAGAAGCCCCTTACCGACAAAGACAGGCAATTGATGGATGAACTGATAGTCGACCACATTTTGGGTCGTAACACTACAAAGGCCCTTGTAGAAGCAAACACGCGATACAGGAGTGGTGATAAAACAGCGCTTACCCAAATTACAGCATGCCTTAAGACACTTACTGAGTTTTATCCAAAACACATCAAGAAGGAAGATGATGTTTTCTTCCCCGCTTCCAGAAATTACTTTTCAGAAAAAAAGGATCAGGCAATGCTTGCTGAATTCTGGGAGTTTGACAGAGAGATGATCCATGAGAAGTATAAGGCTGTGGTAAAAGATGCCGAGATAAAATGAACATCTCTAATATTGATCTAGTGTCCATCCAAAAATTTGTTTCATTCTGGATGGACACTATTTAATTATTAAAAAGTGCTCTGCTCTACTTTTTCTTATCTTTATTAGTAACTGCTTCATCATTATTTTTCAACTCGGTCGCAAGCAAACGGTCAATTTCTACCATTCGTGCTTCATTCCGTGCAGTTTCCAATAAAAGATCTTTTATCTGTAGCTTTTCTGTTACATCATCGAGTCTTTGCGCAGATATTTTTTCATAAACATCATTTCCTAGTTCTGCTAAAAGTCTAGTAATCTGTGTTTCCAGCCTTGCCTTTTCTCGTCGCAGTCGAGTAATTTCTATACCTTCACCTGCTTTTTCAGTGATCGTGTGAACTGCTGACAAGGCGGCATCAAAACCTGCATCCATTCCTCTTTTTATCCTGTCCCATAATTTCATTTTATTTTCCTCCTTCCTATTCCTGTAATATTGTTTCAAAATCACCTACAGTGCATAGACAAGGCTCCCGACTGAAAAAATGTCCAGGCAGCTTTTGCTTAAAGAAATTTTTCTCATATATCATTGAATGCGTCAATCCAAAACAGCACAAGTTGCCAAAACCTGAAATATTCGGCAGATGATTGAAAAAATGCCCAAGATTATTCAACACGCATTAGAGTATGCTACACAAACAGAGGTAATTGATCCATAATTAACCTCCCGCCTCAAGACACTTACTGAGTTTTATCCAAAACACATCAAGAAGGAAGATGATGTTTTCTTCCCCGCTTCCAGAAATTACTTTTCAGAAAAAAAGGATCAGGCAATGCTTGCTGAATTCTGGGAGTTTGACAGAGAGATGATCCATGAGAAATATAAGGCTGTGGTCAGGGATGCAGGAGAAAATCAAAGGAACTAACAATAAAAGAACCCTTTTTCAGCCGCAAATGTTTCTCTTTATTTTTATAATCCTGTCTGGTCTTTCTCTATTTGATTTAAGATCATCATGGGTTATCAGTTAAACCCGCGTCAACTGTGAATCACACTGAAAATAACATTGTTCCATTCCGGTACAATTACTATAAGCAGAATAATTTCATGTTTTTATGAAAATAACTTGATATGAAAAAACATATCTAATATATGTTTTTTCATGTTCAATGTTACAGGGTTGTGATCGCTGCCACGCCTTTTGAGGCTAAACTAATTTTATAATAGTTCAAGATACTGATAAATCAGGGGTGTAAATGCTCGTTAGCCATGCTCCGGAAGATCTGCCGGTACTGTTATTATGCAATATGAATCCGGAATGGGAAGGGCCTGACAGGGAATCCGCCAAGACCACCAACAATCAAATGGCTTCCGCCCTGAATTCCGCAGGCCATCCTGTAGAGGTTATTGAGATAACAGAAAGCAGACTTGAACCTCTCCTGTCACGTTATTCCCCATCAGAAAAAATAGTATTCAATCAGTGTGAAAGCATACCCGGCCTGATCCATAGCGAACATGAGGCCGTCCGGATTATTGAATCCATGGGATTCATTTATACCGGATCAGGACCAGAGGCCCTTAGTCTGGCAGAAGATAAAACCCGCGTAAAACAGATTCTTGAATCTTTCAATATACCGACCCCGGCCTGGAAGATATATGATTATCCATCTGCACATGACTGGAATCTGTTCCCTGCAATCGTTAAGACCTCCCTTGAACACTGCAGCATAAGCCTTGATCCGGGATCTGTTGTAATGAACCAGAAAGAGCTTGAATCCCGTATTGAATATATCCTTGATAATTTCAACCAGCCCGCAATAGTTGAGGTCTTTATAGACGGAAGGGAGTTTCATGTCCCTTTATGCGGGAACGGAAAAGTTCAGATGATGCCTGTGGTTGAAATGGATTTCTCAGCATTTAGCGACATACATGACCGTCTTTGCACATATGATTCCAAATTCGACCCTTTTTCCCCGCACTATAATAAGATCGAAAGCCGTATCCCCGCCCCCTTGAATAATGCCGAGCTGTTCAATCTGGAAAAGATATGCCTTGATGCCTACCATGCAATAGGGTGCAGGGACTATGCCAGGCTGGATGTGCGTGAACAGGATGGTTTGTTTTATATACTTGATGTTAACCCCAACCCCGATCTCGATATTGACGCAAGCATGGCCTGCTCTGCGGCTTATTGCGGCATATCATACCCGGATATGATGAGCTATCTCGTTAATCTTGCGGCCTATCGCCACCCTCTGTTTAACCATATATAGTCTTCAAACCTTTGAAATATGCCCCGGTAATTCTATTAAGCCGTCATAAAAAAAAGCCGGTAAGCAAGGGACAGCCCCTTTAACTTACCGGCTTTTTCATTAAAGCCTTATGTTTCAGATTTTAAGACTCAAAGGCTTTTAAAAATTATCTCCAGTCGTCAATCTTGACCGATGCTGCTGGTCTCATACCGCCTATCATCCAGTAGTTGTTGTTGGTCGAGCCAGTAACAATTACATTGAAACTTGCAGGCATAGCAAAGCCGCCCGGTCCGCCGGGTCCTGGGGCTTTAGGTGCGGCTCCTGTGTCGGTAACAAACTTGATGAGCTTGTCCGCAGTATCATAGCCGGCATTGGCGATATTATTGGCAACAACCGGGCCGAGGACTGCAAAAGTCCCGAACATTGTCCCCTGCTGATTGAAGATATTCTTGATAGCTAAAGCATAGTTCGGAAGATCTGTCCAGTCATTGGCTTTCCAGTTTACCGCGGAAAGGAGACCCCAGCCCATTAAAAGCGTGACAACATTATCGCCTTTTTGATACTTGGCGGGCGGCGGGGCTCCAGGCCTCGCAAATCCCCCTCCTGAATTACTCTTTCTGACAGCAAAAGGTTCCCATGGAGACTGCTCTTCGTTTTCAGCAATGATTATATTAATAGCATTCGTTGGATTTCCGACAGTACCAGTGTAGGTTGTTCCAATTTTTCCGCAGTTCCCGCCATTAATGGAAAGGAGACTCCAGGCCCTGCCGATGGTTGTATTTGCATGAGCAAATGGTCCTACAGCTCCGATATCATAATTGAGGCCTATTTCATCGCGGATTTTTCCGTTGATTACTGCCCCGGCTGCGAACCCGTTATCGGAAATATTTACGGCTGGTGTGCCGGTTGAACCTATCGCAAGGATGACCGGGAAATATTCCGGTTTGGCGCCGGCCATTACAGCGTTGATGGCCGCGGTTTTAACCGTATATGTCCACAGCTCGCCTGCTTCTGATCCGGGGTTCATTTTTCCGAGTACTTCGTCAGGATCGTGGCTTGTTCCCATCAGCATCTCATCAACCAGTTCCTTTGTCGGGAGTATGACAGGCATAAAATCGGTATATCTTTTTTCAAGGAAAAGCTTCTGAAGCTCGGCAGAGGTACCTGTGTAGGTGGCCGGCGGCGGATCATGTTTCAATTCGCCGGGGTTCTTTTCCTTGTCGGTAAGAGGTGAGGTAAATTTATCTACAATCTCCTTCATGACCGGTTTTTGTGTAATAGGATTATTCCCT
>CAZCMD010000099.1:0-201 GCA_964499695.1 uncultured Desulfatiglans sp. | reverse complement strand
AATAACATTAGCCTTGAGCTGCGCATTGTCTTTTCCCCAGACCGGGCCGGGGATATACTGAATTCTGATGCCAGGCATGCCGTAGTTATAGGATACCTCTATTTCCTGTTCATAAAAATCACCAACGAGGATAGGTACAGAAGGTTTTTTTAATTGGGATTCCAAATCGATTGCGAGGCGAACTGCCCCGGGAGCGCAGAC
>CAZCMD010000098.1:10484-17673 GCA_964499695.1 uncultured Desulfatiglans sp. | reverse complement strand
AAGGATCTGGCATTCAGGTACTCTGAAGATCACCCGTTCATATTCAGTAATGTAAATATTACGCTTGAAAATGAGGAAACATTGGCCATTATTGGCCCTTCCGGCTGCGGTAAATCTACATTATTAAAACTATTATCAAGCCTGTATCAGCCCACCCATGGTGAAATATTGATGTATGGCATGGATATAAAAAAGATCGGGTTCCAGCATTACAGGAATAAAGTCAGTGTGGTTATGCAGGATGACCGCCTGCTAACAGGCTCAATTTCCGATAATATATGTTTCTTTGATTCTACACCTGATCAGGAGGCTATAGAACGGTCAGCAGACCTGGCTGCAATCCATAAAGAAATACTGGCAATGCCAATGCAGTATAATACCCTGGTAGGAAATTTGGGGGTGGCACTTTCAGGGGGCCAGGTTCAAAGGATATTGCTTGCCAGGGCAATATATAAAAACCCTTTAATTATGTTTCTTGATGAGGCTACCAGTCACCTGGATGTTGATAATGAAAAACTGGTTAACGCTGCTGTTAAAGAATTGAAGATGAGCCGTATAATAGTAGCGCACAGACCTGAAACAATAAAACTTGCAGATCGCATATTCCAGATGGTGCCGCAGGGGTTAATCCCGGTCATTCCTGAACAACTGGATTTTTATGAAGGTAAATTGTTTGATTAGCGGGAACCTGAAATCAGCGCAAATCTTAAAACCTTAAACATTTAAACCGCAAAGACGCAAAGGACGCAAAGTTTTGAAGTAATCGGATAATTTAACAGTGACTTTATAAAATTTTATAAAGTCAAAAATCCTGACTTCTAATTTTATAAAATTAAAGCGAATACTTTTAAAAAACAGACACAATTATCATCATGCTGTGATTCGATCACGCTATTCTTACAAGACCTGTCATACCGCGACTTGATCGCGGTATCCAGAAATCTTTTTTACCCAAAAACTCTGGTGAGAATTGAGTCTTATTATCTGAGTAGTTTAGTCTCGTAAAATAGAGAGCAATTGGATGGATAATATATTTAAACGCCTTACACAAAAAGGTTCCCCCTTTGAGCTTCAGGATGCTCTAATTAATGGCATTCCATGTAAAATATATCCTCATGGGCCAAAGATATTGCAGGATATTTTTTTAAAGGCTGCATCATTTAAACAGAATGAATTCATTGTAGATGGTGATGTACGGTTAACATTTAGTGAGACAATAGAAAAGGCGAAATGTTATGCACATATTTTAAAAAAGCAATATTGCATATCAAAAGGAGAGAGTGTTGCACTCTTGATGCAAAACAGCGCTGATTGGATTATCGCCTTTATAACAATTCAAATGGCAGGAGCAGTCGCGGTTACTATCCACGCTGATTCTGTAAAACAAATTGTTGTAAAGGCTATAGAAATAACAAGTTGTAAAGCAGTAATATGTGATCAGACAAGTATAGTCAAGCTGGATACGGTTGACTCAAAATATTCTGTTATCCTATTTTCAAATATAAAAATAGAAAATGAAATAAAAACAGATATTACTGCTTCACCAGGTTACGAATTAATTAAAGCAGAACCCGATGATGAAGCCTTAATATCCTTTACATCTGGTACAACAGGCACACCAAAGGGTGTTGTACTCAGCCATCGTAATATAACAACCGGTTTAATGAATATGATGCTGGGTGGATATATGATGAGCTATCGTGCTCCTAAAAAAAAACCAGGGTCACAGGCAAATGTTAACAATATGCAGCCATGTTCAATACTCTTATCCCCTTTATCCCATATTGGCGGTTATTCTCAGATAATGCTCATGTGTTACCTTGGCGGGAAAATCGTTTTAATGAATGAGCGGGATACTAAGAGGGCTGTTTCACTTATTGAAAAGGAAAAGGTAAGGTCAATAAATGGTGCCTCTGTAGATATGATAAGACATTTACTGAGATCAGAGAGTGCTATAGACAAACTAAAAACATTAACAAACCTTAATATACACGGAACAGCATTGAGCCGAAGTTTTATTAAAGAGATTACTGATGGGTTTCCATCAATAAGCATTGGTACAGGTTATGGCATGACAGAGACATGCGGTTCAATAAGTAATGTCTCCAGCGCTGAACTTATAGATAATCCAAATTGGGCAGGGCCGATATTGCCAAGTGTTGATGTAAAGGTGGTTAATGAGTCAGGAGAGAAATTACCGGCAGGTAAATTAGGGGAAATATGCATAAGCGGGGCCATGGTCATGCAGGGGTATATTTCTGATTCAGATACCTCGAATTTGGTACTCAAAGATGGATGGCTTAAAACCGGTGATTTAGGATTTCTGGATACGGAGGGAAACCTGTTTGTTACTGATCGCCTGAAGGATGTTATCATATGTAATAATCAGCATATTTCAGCCGGTGAATTGGAGCGTATAGCAGGTGATCATGAGATGGTAGATGAGGCAGTTGTATTTGGAGTGCCGGATTCAGAAAAATGTGTATCTATTGTGATGGCAGTTTTGCTAAAAAATAATCAGCAAAGTGATGAAATAAGTTTAAAACAGGAATTGTATACAAAAGTGAATAAGTATTCGGATAATATAAAAATTTTAATTGTTAATACATTACCTAGAACAGCCTCAGGAAAAGTAAACAGGAATGAATTGAGGAAGCAGATGATGATCTGATG
The DNA here is from genome assembly GCA_964499695.1 of uncultured Desulfatiglans sp. Taxonomy (GTDB): domain Bacteria; phylum Desulfobacterota; class DSM-4660; order Desulfatiglandales; family HGW-15; genus JAAZBV01. Next base: position 15,000 of record CAZCMD010000098.1, on the reverse strand, counting down.
TTAGAATATTCTAATTAAATGCAACACTTATTCCATTCTTAGGGTCAGGTTGCCATCAGGCTTAACGTATCTATTAATTGATTTTGCCTTTTATTTTGTATAGACTAAGCAAAAAGACTCAGTCTTATCGGAGGCATATATGGAAACTGTTAATATTAATGAAGCTAAGGTAAATTTTTCAAAATTGTTGGCTCGTGTAAATTCCGGAGAAGAGATAATTATAACAAGGTCAGGCAAACCCTGTGCTCGGTTGATTCCGTTTAATAAAGAGAAAAAAAGGGTTCCGGGCATTGCTGAAGGTAAAGTAACAGATGCCTTTTTTGAACCGCTTCCCGAGGAAGAATTGGCCAGGTGGGAATAGGATAAGAAAAAATGCTTCTGGATACCCATATATTTTTTTGGTGGCTTTTTAATGACAGGAGGCTTCCAATTAATATCAGGGAGTATATTCAGGATATTGATAATGTAGTTTATGTTAGTGCTGCTTCGGTATGGGAGATTTCTACAAAATATCGTCTGGGAAAGCTTCCCGATGCATCAGAAGTCGCAAAAGACGTCTCTAAATGGGTATTGCTGGCAGGATTTCAGCCATTGAATGTGACATTAGAACATGCCCAGCTCGCAGGGAGTTGGGATGTATCTCATCGTGATCCCTTTGATCGTATGCTTGCGGCTCAGGCCAAGCTGGAACAAATCTCTCTGGCAACTATTGATGTTGCTATGAGCAAATTCCCAATTAGGATTTTAAATAATTAATAAACAACCCTTGAGGAACAGCGAAAATAATAAAATATCTCTCACCACGGAGAGCACCCACCTTCGCTGAGGCTATGGAGGGGCAGGCGGAGGACACGGGGATTTTTTATATAATCCAATAGAACTCCTTGTACTTCGCAGTGTATCTTTTGTATAAAACGTTATATTGCGAAATTCTAATCTTTAATACATACTTTTTTGATTAAATGTAGGGTGGAGTTTTATACTCCACCTAAAATCAGGCCATTTAACAAGACATGATTGCTAATATATGTAAAAAATAAAAACAGAAAAATTAGTTACTTTTTGAAAGGAAATCTTATGTTAACAAACGAACAATTAAACAATAATGGTACCACGCAGTTTACCAAAACCGAAACCATTGTTAGTGGTATTTGGGCAGAAGTACTTCAGCAGAACAAAATCAATCCGGAAGATAACTTTTTTGAGATGGGTGGGGATTCTCTAATGACAATGATGGTTATGTTTCGTGTAAAGGATATGTTGAATATTGATATGCCACCTTACACGATCAGCCAGTCACCAACTCTGCGGGAGTTTTGTAAAAAGATAGATGAGCAAATGGCTGAATCTGAAACAAAGGTATTGCCAGAGGGAGATGATTTTGATGCTCAGGAACTGGAGAGTGGGGTGATATAAATAAGAAAGGATGCTGGATACCGGATCCTAGATACTGGATGTCAGTTATTAGATTCTAGATTTTAGATGCTGGATTCTGGTTTTTTGATACTAGTATCAAAAAGCCTATATCCAGTATCCAATATCAAGGATTTATTATTTTATAGTATATAATGAATCCATTTATCTGCGAGGAATTCTATGAGCTACAAGAATCTGGATATCTGGCAGGAGGCAAGGAAGCTAGTTCAAGATATTCATAGAATGACATTAAAAAATCTGCCTCAGTTTGAATACTATGAAGAAGGGAGTCAGATTCGGCGTTCAATGAAATCGGTCAAATCAAACCTCGTTGAAGGTTATGGTAGGAGACGATACAAACAGGAATTTATTAAATTCCTAACTTATTCACTCGCTTCATGTGACGAAACAACAGATCATCTTGAAACACTATACGAAACAGAATCTCTAAAAGATGAAATACTTTATAAAGACCTTCATGAACGCTTACAAATACTTGGGAAAAAATTGAACAATTTCATCCAATCCGTTGAAAAAGGCCATAACATAGAAAAATAAGGTTTAATTTTATTTTTGTAGTTCTATCTAGGATCAAGAATCTAGAATCTGTTATCAATTATTTTTATTCCGTATCAAGTATCTAACATCCAGAATCTAGTATCCAGAACCCAGTATCCAGAAACAAGTATCCAGATTTAAACAGGAGAATAGCTATGGAAGCAACAGCTCAGGAACCAATAACTCCCGAATCAGCAATCAATATTTTACAGGACCGATTACAAAAGTTTTTAACAACTATCAAGGAACAAACCGGCATTCCGGGCATATCCCTTGCTTTAAATTTGGGCTCACAAAAAATTACTGCCAATGTGGGCACTATTTCAATAAATAGTGATATCCCAATGACTGAAAATACCCATTTTCAATTAGGCTGTATATCCAAGTTGCTTACGGCGATGGTAGCTGCCGAATTGATTACCGCAGGTAAACTTGATCCTGATGACCCTATAGAAAAATATCTTGAAGAATTACACGGAACAGAAAGAGGTAGAGATATTCAAATATGGCATCTGCTTTCACATACAAGCGGATACAGGGGGTTAAATATTATGGACCCCAGCGTATCCTACTTTTACACATGGGATAAGTTTTTAGAGTATTTTAAAACTGCACAACAACTCTTTAAACCCGGTACTGTATTCAGCTATGAGCACTCTGAATATGCCATGCTGGGAGAAATTATTAAGAGGATTACCGGGAATGACATCCTTGACCTTTATAATGAAATGATCATAAAACCTTTGAAACTTACTACAGGTTCAATCAGGATAGACCAGCGGGGTAATGAGCCCTATGCAGTTGATCATAAATTTAATCCAGAAACCATGAAATTTGAACCCTTAAGGCCTGTTCCTTTTTCCAGTTTCTGGAATGCTTCACTTAACAGCCTTACTATGAATACGCAGGATCTACTGACAATATCTTCAACTATTTGTGGTATTATCAAACCACCAATAGGCATTTCTGAAAAGGCCATGGAGTTTGTTAAAAAACAGGTAATAAAAATCCCACCAACCTATGGGAGTTTAAAGCATGAACAACTCCCGGTAGCTTTTGGAGTTGGTTGTGCCTTTTATCGTGGGTGGTTAATGGGGCATAATGGTTCAGCACGTGGGCAGACCTGCGGCCTACGTTTTGCGCCGCGTGGTAATATAGCATTGGTAATTGGAATAAATACATGGATACCCTTTGTTCGTGACTCTATTATAAACAGTATATTTGGTATGTTAAGGGGACAACCAATACCCCCAGCGCCTGAAATACCTTTTGAAACATCATTCGATGATCTAGTCGGTAGCTATGTAGGTCCCCAAGGGCAAGAAATTGTTGTTACCTGTGAAGATGATCAGATTATTTGTATATATCAATTGAAAGACTTGCCACCACTGAACATACTGATGCAAAAAGATGATAAAAATGTTCTTCGCGTAACCTCTGATACGCAGCATCATTCAATTGGATTTTTTCATGAACCTGAATCAGGTGTATACGGTTTAATGCTTGGAACAATAGCTTTTCGAAAATAGTAATCTTTATAGATAATGTTTTACTAGGAGGTATTAACAAACATAGATAATAACTCTATTTACAGGTTTCACAAACAAATAACCATTGCCCCTTTCGGGTATAAGTTAATCTGGATCATTACTTTACATTTATAACATGTAATACCTGAATTTTACACCAGATATCTGTTACAGCTTGAAGCACCATGTGTTTAAAGGTCGTTTCATTATTTTAATCCTCACCATATAGATAATATGCTTGCGGATAAAAATCTGTCCAACTTCCCTTTAAACACAATGCTTACGTCGCCTCACAACGAAACCCAGTGCAAAATTCAGGTAATAATAAGAGAGGGGGGTGATATAATGATTGTGAGTTAACAAATACAACGAATGTTAATAACCAGATGAAAGTAATTTGAAGATCACCTTAATAATTATTTTGAAGGAGATAAGGAGAATAGTATGCGTGAAATAACAATAAAAGAAATGGAAGAGATAAGTGGTGGTGGAGAGATCTATGATGGAAAGACATTTTTTAAAGGTCTCGCCCTTGCAACTCTAGGCACTGTAGCAATGTTTTCAGGATTAGGAATACCAATAGCAATTGCTGGTGGAATTTGTGCACTTGGAGGTGGGGCACTAATGAGCATGTCTAGTGATGTTGGTGAGGCGTTAACTGAAGAACAGTTTAATAATGTAGTTAGAGGAAAAATTAATATAACGGATGTTTATACACCTTCACAAGCTTATGATGAAGTAATAAATTATTACAATTACAATAATAGCTATGATTATTATTTTTGGTTAATTTGGAATGGCCAATCTAATTAGTTACGTTAGCTGTTAATTCTCTTCAATTCAAATGATTACAAATTGTAATTTTGCTTTTAATTAAATGAAATAATTTTTATAGCTAAGTACGCATAAATGATTAGTGCTGGGGAGGATTGATATAAACTCAGCACTAGTCATGACCTCCGGCAAAGCCGGAGGCTTGAATTATGAACCGCTCAAAGCGGTGTTAAAACCAT
>CAZCMD010000098.1:0-10384 GCA_964499695.1 uncultured Desulfatiglans sp. | reverse complement strand
ATACTCCCGGAATTGTCAAACTCTGGGAGTCTCTCCGGCAGAGCCGGAGGTTTACCTTAATTAATTAAAGATACTTTATTTTGGAGGAGTGTTGTAAAGGTCACTTTATATATTTTGTTATCGATATAAATAATCAAAATACTTTTATAATTATCAATTACTCATTGCTAAATTGAAAAAAAATATATTAAATACTAGCTAGATACTATTTATTATTTTATTATGTAACTTCAGTTAATAAAGATACCTTAATTTCTAAATAAATTTTTTCTATATAGTTTTTCTATATTTCAAGGAAAACAAATGAAATCTTCAAAATTGGAAAAAGCCTTTCCTGATTTAAAAGGGCTACATTACGATGAGCAATATAGGATTTTCGAAAGAGTGAAGAATGAAATTACGAAAGAGAGGGGGAAATTATTTTATGGAAAAATAGTCAATCTTGTCTGTATAGTTCTTGCTATAATTATTGTTGTTATTTATTATTTAATAATGCCATCAAAAAATCAGTTTGGGACGTTTAATATTTGGTTGTTATTATTATTTGCTTTCGCAGTCATTAATAGTAACCGTTCTGCTAATAAACGAGATATGAAAATTCTTGGACTAAAAATTAGAGAAATAATAAAAAATGAAAAAAATAACTCATCAAGCTAAGACAGTAGATAATCTTGATAAATCTGCTTTTTATGATATTTGGAATTTCGTCTTTTAACAAAATTATATGTCTGGCATATATGAGAAAGAATGATGTTAAGGGAAACGATGTCTAATTACATTTAACAATACCCAATAGTTCAATTTTTTATTGCAGAATGTCAAGGTGAAAAAGACAGTACCCGTATAGGGCTTATCAAACCACCGGCTTCGCAGGTGGTACATCTGGTAATGACTATGAAATTCAGTAAGTTGGTTTTATACAAAAAAGAAACAACTCCAAATAAAAGTAAACGAAGATATTTAATTATCATCACAGTGCTGATATTAATCCCGTTATGTTATATTAGATATTCTAAAACGGAGCCATTTTTCGGGAGTCTTCTAGATAAAAGAGGGAAAAAAAGCCTTAGACCTATTACATGTGATTGCGATAATAGTAAGAAAATACCATGTAAAATAAATGGGATTCGATTACATTTCAAATATGATCCCAAAATATTCTTTTCTTCAGAATCTATGAAACAATGTAATGGCCAACAATTTGATCTCTATTATGTCCAGGAAATTATTTTAAAAATAAAAGAATTTATTAGTAAGTACAATTCAGATTTTTTAAAATCTAATTTAACTGATATATTCATATTGAAAAATTTTGAGTACAAAGGAAAACTTGTTGGTGGAGCATACTGCTACTCATGGATATACATCAGTTATGATCCCAATTATTATGTTGAACAGCCTATTCAGGGGATGTTGCATTCAGAATTATCGTCAATTCTTATGCGGAACTACCCATTTCCAGAGCAGGAATGGTTGTTGATCAACAATGAAAAATTTATTTATAAAAAGAATATTCTTGAAGTGCTTGGCAAGACGGAAACGAATAGAGTTTTACCTGATTCATTAGAGGCTGGTTTTATAACAGAGTATGCAAAGACATCACTTGAAAATGATTTCAATATGATTGTAATGGTGTTGTTTTCCCAGGAAACTGAGCTATGTGAATTAAGGAATAGATATAAGCGGATTAATAAAAAAGCAGAGTTAGTGATAAATTTTTATAAGTCAATTGGTTCAGGAGTAGATTTTTTAGAGTGTAAACGTTAAATCGCGCATTGAGGGACGTGTGAAAAAGGGGACGCTGTAAGGTTATGACCCCTGAGAAATAAGTGCCTTTTTTTAGCAGAACGAATAATAAAAAATATATATGTGGCACTCGTTCTTTGAAAAAATGATATCCGAATATATCCTGAAGAAATATCGTATTCCGATCTTTAGCATGGATAAAAAGCCGTATAATGGCCTTTTGGAGGCCTTCTGGGACTTGGCCCACCTCTTTATGTTACATGCTATCAACTTGCAGGCTATCGCAAAGCAAACTTTTGCTGCTCTGCGTACACGTAGCTTTGCCAAGCCATGAACCCTTTTGAGTTCAGAGTTGGTCGCTTCAATCCCTGCACGGATGCTGTATCGTTCTTTCCATTCAGGAGTTTTCTGCATGGAAAACATTTTATCCCGAAGGATGATTCTTGGTGTAATCTCAAGACGAAAGTCACCAATCGTGTCTCTTGATTTGGATCCTTTATTGCGGTGGTTGGGAGCCCTTACAGGGCATCTTTCAAGCTGATTGCACATACGGCAAATATCTCCATCAAATATTGCATGAAGAGAGCTTCCCTTTTGATTGTTATGACTGGGCATCCTGTGATCTATCGGTTTGTGTCCCATGGGGCATTTGGTTAGAAAGCCTTCTGAGTCATACTCAAAACTATCTCTACCCATGATATTTTCAGATAATGGGCCACGGTTCACCGGGGCTATGAAATCTATTTCCTGTTCTGTTATCTTTAATGCTGATGGAACAGAGGGATAACCTCCATCCGCAAAAAGAGTTTTAGGCTTTAATCCGGCATTATCTAGTCGCTCGACAACTGAAACAGCCTTTCCTATGTCTGACCTGCCAGCTCCATGGACTTCATAATCAGTTATGATTTCTATCTTCTCTTTGTTATTACATGTCTCGGCTATATGAACACTGTATCCCGTACCCTTGTGTCCATAGGATGCATCAGGGTCATACGGGGATTGAAGGTTTGTTCCGCCTTCCAGCTTCTTTTTAGCAATAATCTTTGATGATCCTTCATCTGATTTAAGGTTGCTTTTTAACTCGCACTGTTCATTAAAGAGCCGATTCATGAGTTGGTATGGTTCACTGCTTATTACCTCATTATCATGTACAAAGAGAAAAAGCAAAGGGGTCAGACCTTCATTATTGATAATAAATTAAGATTATAATAGAGGTTCTCGCCTAAAAACATATGAGAGGATCTATCATGGCCCGTCCTTTGAGAATTTCCTATCCAGGTGCTTTTTATCATGTCACATCCAGAGGCAATGGGCAAAAGGATATAATAAAGAGCAAGAAAGATAGCGAAAAATTTATCGAATATCTTGAATCGGTTGTTAAAAGAAGCAGTACTGGCTCCACCTCCTTAAAAGATCGAGATGTACTTGGGAGCTATTTAGTCTGGTTGGTTCATTGGATCAAAACAAGGGCGAAAGATTTTTCACCCATACTGTTGCCGGCATCAATTTTAGATAAAGCAAAAACATATTTCTAACCGCGAACCACACGAAAATCACGAAAATGAAAACAGGGTAATGAAAAAATACATATTGCCAATAATTCGTGCTTTATGCTAGCTGAACATGATTATATTAGAAATACAATAGCATTTTCTCACCAAGGACACAGAGAACACGGAGAAAAAGCCTAAAAGAGACTATCTCTTTAACCGCATTGTCCTCTGTGGTTGTCGATTTTTGGTGCAACTCTTCACTGGATATATTGTAACGTAAGCTCTACATAACAGATAACCTTAAAAATACTAAACAACTTCAAGAGATAATATTACATGACATTAGAATCATTTCTAAAAGACTGCGTGGGTAAAGGTATACACTTATATCTCAAAAATGGGGAGTTAAGTTATCGTGCGCAGAAAGGCGCTATGACACAGGATATCCTATTATCAATCAAAGAAAAAAAGACGGATATTTTGCAATACCTTAAAGAGGCTGAAGAATCTAATAGGGGTTTTCAGGTTTCATCGACTTCAAAAGATCGAGGTGTATTATTTAACCGGTTTTTATGGAAGGATTATACTAACCGTATAATTGAGGTAAGCAGCGCTAATGCTACTTATAGTGTCATAAGGCAAAAAGGGGAAATGTATGCGGATTCTTTTATAAAAAGTATTAATTTTATTCTGGGTCGCCATAAGGTGCTTAACAGCGCTATTGAAACTTCAGATGGTAATCTGTATCTGGTTCATCAAACTAAACAGGAACCTGCTTTTCAGGAGATTGTTGTTAAAGGAGACTCGATCGAACAGCGTGAAAATGAGGCAATACGTATTGCTAATGATTTAGTCTGGCAGGAATACAACCTGGATAAAGGACCATTATATCGGGTATTTTTAATCAGGATATCTTTTTCAGATTACATATTAGGTGTTGGCCTGCATCATGCCATTGGAGATGCAATATCTATCGGTATCTTTTTTCAGGAGCTTATGATTGTTTACAATTCAGTATTATCAAGCACCCCACCACGCATACTCCCGGTCCGTTTTCAATATATGGATTATCTTACATCCATGGAGGATTGGGCGAAAAGCCCCCCCTGCATAAAACACATCAGCTATTGGAAGGATACACTCAAATCTACTCCATTTACAGGCCTGATCCCTGATGAAAACCATTCTATCGATAGATCATCTACGGAAGAAAGTGCAGAATCAACAATTATGCTTACTTCTGATCTAACAAGCGGTCTTAAGCAACTGGCAGTAAATTTAAGAAAGACTCTTTTTTGTGTTCTTTTAACATCATACTACATAACTCTCTGGCAAATGAGCAAAAAGGAAGAGACGGTTGTTGTTGCGCTTCAGGCTGGTCGTTTAAATTCGGATTTTCAAAATGTGATAGGTAATTTTGCCATGGAGGTTGCTTATAAAACAAACCTGGCCGGAAACCCCAGTTTTGCGGAGATAACTGAGCGTGTAACACACACAATGAATGAAGCTCATTCACACCAGCCTGTTCCACTTGACTGGGTGCGTAGAGCATTACTTGATGATGGCATTTCATTTAATGCTCCAGGGATAAGTATATTGACTGGTAGCCCTCATGAAAAAGAGGATGATCTCAGGCCACGCAGTATAAAGATTGAGCCACCAGGTGTACGACATGGGTGCCATGGCTTTCCTGTTTCATGTGCTATTGAGTTTATTGATAAAGAAAATATCATTGAAGGTTCAATAGTGTACAGGACAGATGTATATGATGAAGGGACTATCAAAAAGTTTCTGGATTGTTTTAAGGACGTGGTGATGGAGGCGATTAAAGAACCGGGTAAAAGGTTGTGGGAGTTTGGTTAGAAGCTGGATGCTTGATACTGGGGGTTGGATGCTGGGGTCTGTAATCTGGATGCTGGTGACTCGATACTAATGTCTGGACTCTTTATATTAGATTTAAGATGTTAAATAAAAAACCTCATTATGGAAGAAAACCCATGAGCTATAAAAAGCTGGAGATATGGCAGGAAGCGCAGACGATTGTGCTGGATATCCATAAGATGACATTGGTAAAATTGCCTCAATTTGAATATTATGAAGAGGGTAGCCAGATTCGAAGATCTATAAAATCGGTCAAATCAAATATTGTTGAGGGCTATGGTAGAAGACGATATAAACAAGATTTTATAAAATTTCTAACTTATTCACTCGCTTCATGTGACGAAACAACAGATCATCTTGAAACACTATACGAAACAGAATCTCTAAAAGATGAAATACTTTATCATGATCTTCATGAACGCTTACAAATACTAGGCAGGAAGTTGAACAATTTCTTACAATCTGTAGAAAAAAACCATAACATAGAAAAATAAGGTTTAATCCAATTTAGTAGTTTTATCCAGAATCTAGGAAGCAGTATCTGTGATCTGACTCTTATCAAGTATCCAGAATCAAGCATCCAGCATCAAGTATCATATAAAAGGAAACAATATGGAAACTGATATCATAGAAAATGATAATACAATCTTTGACTCTATGGTGCTCAAAGGGCCAACCCCTTACGAAGCTCCTATAGGTGAGATAGAGGAAGAGCTTGAACGTATCTGGTCGGGTGTCCTTAAGATTGAGGCTATAGGCCGTAATGACAACTTTTTCGAGATGGGTGGAAATTCATTGCAGGCAAGTAGGATTATCAACCTGATCTTTGAAGTGTTTGGAATGGAATTACCCATCAGAACTATATTTGAACTGCAGACAGTTAAAGCCCTGGCTCAGAAGATAGAAGATACATACAATGAGGTGCTGGGTGAAGATATGGAAGAAGGGGTGATTTAGAGTAGAAGGGTTCAAGGATTAGAGGGTCCGAGGGTTCGAGTGTAATAATACATAAGAAATGACTACATAATATTGAGAAAAATATTTGGATTCTAAAACCCTCTGTTTTCTCCACCTGTCCCGCAATAGCTTCAGCGAAGGTGGATGGTCTCCGTTGGAATAATTTTCTAATATATATAAAGGAGTTGGAAATGCATGAAAGTACCGGTTCATCTTCTATAGCAGTAAAAAGAGAAATGTTTTTGAAGTTACAAAAACAGAAGGAAGCAATTAACAAAGACAAAATAACCCCACATGAAAGAAAAGACAGGATACCTGTTTCGTTTATGCAGGAACAAATCTTAAGGGCAGAAATGGCTGGGACCTATGACCCTGATAAGACACGAACCGTGTGTCCTTATCTGGGTTATATAATAAAAGGGAGAATCAATATTGCCGCTTTACACAGGGCAATGCAGGAGATAGTTAAACGCCAGGAAGTACTTCGAACAAATTTTGAATTAATTGATAATCAATTATATCAGGTAATAAATGATGTCTCTGATAATATCCTCAAGGTTATAGATTTAAGTAATTTGTCTGAAGATAAGAGAAAAGAAGAAACCGATCGTATAACCAAAAAACGTGCATCAGAAACATTTTCTCTTTTTAAAGATAAACTTATGTTATCAGCAACATTAATAGTATCAAAAGAGGAACATGTATTATTCATTCCTACAGATCATGTTGCTACAGATGGTCTATCAATGGGGATTTTACAGGCCGAACTATTAATATTACTTCAATCATATACTTTAAACATACCTCTCTCTCTTCCTGAATTACCCATAAAATATCGTGATTATACTATCTGGGAGAGGGAAAGATATACTGAAGATTATATTGAAGGAAAGCTGGGTTATTGGACACAGCTCCGGGAAAAGATTAATAATTTTCTTCCATATGATCATAAAAATGAACCACTGAGGTATGATGGAGGGGCAATTCCTGTGGTTTTATTACCACAAATGGTAAAAAGGCTCAAAGAATTGTGCCAAACGAATAATGTTAGCATGTTTACTTTTTTATATGCGGCATTTATGGAATTAATTCATGTCTTTAGTGGACATAACTTTAATTTTTCTCATTTTGTTGTTGCAAACCGGAACCAAAAGGAAACAGAACTGCTGGCCGGATGTTTTATTGACTGGCAATTCCTGTGTCTTGATTTTGGTGGGGACCCAACGTTTCTTGAATTAATGGAAAGAACGAAAAATACCCTTTTTGAAGTATATGATAACTATATTCCGTTCGGTCCTCTTTCTAATATACTACCAGGCCAGGATTTCAGGATTCTTTTCCAACTGCAAACTTTTTTTGATAAGGCAAATAAAGCCCCTGATTCAGTTGATAATAAACAGGAACTGCAAACAACAGAAGAAACAGAGAGTAAAACTACAAAATCACAAGTAATGCCACAACCCATGATGTTTATTCCTCTAAAAATAAGTCAGCCAACCTTTGCTTTATTTCCACTTGAGATAATGCTATCTGAGGCGGCAGATACAATTAATGGAAACTTTATATACAGTGATACATATTTCAGCCGGTCGACAATTGTGAATTTGTCAAATGACTATATACTGCTCCTCTCGCAGATAATAAAAAATCCTTTGATAAGATTGTCTGAATTAAAAATAAAACCTCATAAAAGCGTAGTTCAATAAAAGGGAGAATAAACCATGATTAAAGTTATGGGAAAATATTGCAAGGCATATCATTTGAGAGACATGAGAAAATATCGAAGCTGGAAGGAAAATGCACAGAATACACGCAAAGAAAAAAAAGAAATTGATGGAATAGATGTTGAGGAAATAAGGAGACTCACAGATGAATCGATTGTATATCTCCAGGAAAATTATGTTGTAACAGATGATATATACAAAGAACAAAATATCCTTTTTGATGATATAACCCCCAAATGGAAGGAATTTTGTGAAAAATCACTGGAATTTATAGTGCCGGATTTTGATAAACAGGGTCAGTAACAGATCATTTTAATAAAAGGAGAAAGTATTATGAGACTTGGTTCATTTTTATCAGCTGTATTTTTCATTTTCATCACGACTGGAACAGCATCTGCACAGTTAACAGCCCCGGAATATAAATCACCGGTCACAATCGAGAAAATGGATGTGACATATGAGGTCAATGCAGATGGTACATATACCATGGATACTGTCGGGGAAGTTCGGATTAACATTGATCAGGCAGTCCAGTCACAGGCACAGACATATCTTCCATATAGCGAAACTCTTCAATCGCTTGAGGTGCCGGAGGCCTACACTTTAACAGCTCAGGGTGAAAAGATACCTGTCCCGGCTGATAAGATAATCACACAGCAGAGTCCGGTCAGTACATCAGCTCCTGTATTTAATGATATAAAGGTCACAGCAATAGTGTTTCCGCAGATATCAGTAGGCGCAAGCAAGGGTTATCATTATATACGCAAACAGATAAAGCCTCTGTTTGAAAACCATTTCTCAATGTTTGAAATGATACCTCAGAGTGTTGATATAGATTCAATCAACATTACACTGATAGCACCGGAAACAATGAAAATGTATATCCAGGCCATTGATATTGAAGGCGGACAGGTTCATTCTGATATACCAGGTAAATCCAAGTACGTCTGGACTGTAAAAGAACAGAAAGGCAAAACACCAGAGCAGGGGGCTATCAGTGAGACAAACTACAGCCCCCGTATAGCAGTGACTACATTTCCTAACTACAGTGAGGTTGCTGAGGCTTATCTTAAACGGGCAGCAGATAAAGAAGAGGTTACAGATGAGGTCCAAAAACTGGCAGACAAGATAACAAGCGGCATATCCGATCCACATGAACAGGCGGCTGCGCTTTACCAATGGGTAACAGGGAATATAAGATACGTGGCAATCAGCTTTGATGTAGGTGGTATTGTACCCCATGATGCTGGTGCTATTATCAAGGCCGGGTATGGTGACTGTAAGGACAAGGTTGTTCTTCTAGACGCACTGCTTGCAGCCAAAGGTATAAAATCTGCTCCAGTACTTATAAATTCAGCAGATGTATACTGGCAGCCGGATGTCGCACTTCCTCTTGGAGTCTATAACCATGTAATCAGTTACCTGCCGGATTTTGATATGTTTATAGACCCAACGGCTGAAATTGCCCCTTTCGGCGTACTTCCGATAAAGGAATACAGTAAATATGCCCTTGTTACCAGAGGGCTTGAAAAGGGTGCAGGTGTAAAGATGCTTCCTGAACCATCTCCGGATATTTCAAATATGGAAACAATTACTACCATTACCATAAATGATGACGGCTCAGCCAAAGGTCAATCCGTGGTCACGGCAAATGGAGGGATGGAATATGTTCTGCGCAGCTATAAGGCCTCGATACCTCCGGGACAGGAAGCGATGGCTGCAAATGCCTTTCTGACAAGGTCCGGACAACAGGGTGAAGGAACCATATCCGGCAGTGATCCGCGAAAACTGACTGATAAAATGAAGGTTGAAACATCCTTTAAACTTCAGAATGTGATGACGATTCCCGGGCCTGGTGCATTTAGCATACCTGCTGGTATCCCAAATCCCTCTCCAACGGTTGCCCTGTCATTTGGGACAAATCAGCCGGTAATGAAATATCCAAGCTACCATAGCGGGTATGGAAAGGTTGAAATTACAACTGTGACATTACCGGATAAAATTAAAATAATGCAGTTACCAAAAGATGTTTCAGTAGAGAATCAGTATGGAAATTACACATCAACATACAAACAGGATGGACAGACAATCAAGGTGGAGCGCAGGCTTTCTGTCAAAACACCCAGGGGGCTGTGTCCGCCTGAGGGGTATCCGCTCATTCGCGATATTGGACAGGCCATAGGACGGGATTTTAAGGCACAGGTGTTATATGGTGAGTGATTTTAATTATTTCATCCTATTAACTTCATTTAAGACAAAATTGGGTATCAAACCAGTGCAATTGACAGTTTAGAAAAACTGCAATTGCAGATTTTGAGTAGGAAAGATCAATATCAGATATTCATTGTAAATTAATAATACAGATATCCAGTAATACAAAGGCAGTTAAGGTTTTTATCTTAACTGCCTTCTATTTTTTAAGATTACTGTTGGAAAGGGGGAAATACAAAGTTATTTTCGAAGGTTTTTTATCAAAGTCTCTCGCAGCCTATGATGCTGAAAGAAGTGATATAAAAGCCAATTTTAATAACATTGTAAAAAGGTAAGTTATCACGCAAAGCCGCAAAGAACACCAAGAAAAAC
>CAZCMD010000097.1:0-17955 GCA_964499695.1 uncultured Desulfatiglans sp. | reverse complement strand
GTCTTACCGGGTATGTTTTCATCAAGTTTTATGTAAGGTTACGCAGCAGATGGTTATGAAATTTGACTATATTTCGCACAACGGAAAGGCAGAATTATGAGCGGATCAGATAAAGGATCGGTAAAATTTATGAAATGGCTGTTAGCGGCCTATGCAGTGTTGTTTGTTGCCCTTGCGATTCATCCGGTGGATAGGGCCACCTGGCTGGTCGAAAACCTTACAGTCTGGATCATCCTCGCAGTGATCATCCTTCTCTATCTGAAAAAAATCGTTTTTACCAAAACGGCTTATGCGCTGATGTTTGTTCTGGTCTATTTGCATACTATTGGCGGGCACTGGACCTTTGCAATGGTGCCTTTCGATTGGATTACACGTCTTTTTCATTTTTCAAGGAACCATTTTGACAGGGTAGCGCATTTTTCGGTGGGCTTTTATGCCTTTGCAATTTCTGAATTGCTGTGGGAAAGACGCCTGGTAAAAAACAGATTTCTACTTTTCACATATCCGGTCTTTTTTATTGCAACCGTTGCCATGACCTACGAACTGGTAGAGTGGATATATGCCGACTTGTCCGACCCTGCTGCCGGTGCAGCCTATCTGGGGAGCCAGGGAGATATCTGGGATGCTCAAAAAGACATGCTGGCCGATACCCTGGGAGCCCTGGCTGCCATGGTATTTTATTTTCTTATACGAAAACCGGTTTTTGAAAAGAAAGAAGTGCAAAAGCATGAGTAGGAAAAATAGAGGACAGAGCTACACAGTCTTTTATCATGTCTCTCCCCTTGCTTGCCAGACCATAGCTTCTCCGACCACCATAGCTTTAAGGCCTGTCCTCCGCAGTAGTTACTGCTACGGAGGATGGAAAGGTTGCTGGGAGGGATCAGGGAGGGGGAACAACTATTTGTTCGTCCCCACATGAACTTTACTCTTCCACCCCCAAAACATATTGACATCCCTTGTCCCATTTTCCATAATGCCCACGTCTCACCGGTTTTCTTTTCATAAATATTATTAATAGGCGTTAACGATAAAGGAATAATTATGTATAAAATTGCTAATTTTAATAGTCTTTGGGAGATAGGATTCGCAATTAATATTATATTTGTTTACTTTGAGCTCCAACCATTTTTAGAGAAAAAATTTATTAATATACAAACTATTGGGAAAGAAATTATTGATCGATTTATCATCGAGAAACATCGCCACAATATAAACATATCTGGCTTGCGCGGATTGACATTCGGGTATGTTATATGGGTTCACAGATTAAAATATTTATCTATATTTAACTCTTTGCTATCAATTGCGCTCATATGCATAGGGGGTTATAATCCTGAAGCAGAGTTCGGAGTGTCCTTATCAACCCTAATCATAGTGTTAATTTTTGCTCCCACAACAGTAATACCAATGATTATTTTATTCTTTTTGCCCATATTAAAAATTGAAAGTATCGAAAACTCTATTACTCGTATAATCGAATCTAATAAAGATACACATGAGCTTAGTGATGAAAATGTAAAACAATATAAAGCTGTTCTTGAATATATAAAATTTAGGGCCTTCCCGTTCTTATACTTAATTAAGAAAAATGAGAGTATGCCAATTGAAGAGGTTTTTAGCATTCTTCACAACAGTAAAAATAACTAGTGAAATAGAGCGCCTTAAAATATCAATCTACTTAATATTTTGGTTACTTGTGATGAGCCATCTCTATAACAAATAATAGTCGCAGAAGGAAGGAAAGACGATAAGTGTCTGACCTACACTTTTGACAGGGAGCGGGTTGTCATTAGGTTCTTAGGGCTATATAGGGGCCGGGGTAATATGATTGTAAAGCTGGATAACTAAAAAACAGGAAATATTCATTATTACCATTTCGTTAACAAAGATGTTTTAAGAAAGTATGTCGGCCTTTTATTCAGAAAGGCGGATAATGACAGACTTAAGTTGAAATGTCTTCAGGATATGTTTATAAAATGGTGATGAGAAAAAGCTTCATATAGACATTCAGAAAAAAGGTAAAATACTATGGCAACCAACGAAATAAAAAGATTTGAAGACAAAAAAGTAAGAACACTATGGGATGACGGGCAGGAGAAATGGTATTTCTCCATCGTGGATGTGATCGCTGTTTTGACGGAAAGCCCAAATCCACGGAAATACTGGAGCGTTTTAAAAAAAAGACTAAAAGCAGAGGAAAGTCAGTTGGCTACAAATTGTAGTCAACTGAAAATGCAGTCGTCAGATGGTAAATTTTATCTGACCGATGTTGCCGATACCGAACAGCTTTTTCGACTGATAGAAGACTATATATGTCTGACCTGCACTGTAGACAGTTCGGTTGCTTTGCTAAATCAATTTTCTGTTTTGTAACGAATGAATTGACAATTTTATTACAAGAAAGAAATACTGATTATGATGAAAAGGATAATGCTTCTACTTGTGGTATGTTTACTGATGGTTCAAGGTTGTACCAGCATTTTGTATGACGAATTGGAAGCGAGACAGCATGAGGATTGCTATAAAAGGATTGATACAGCAGAAGTCCAAAAATGTTTGAAAGATACAAATATGACTCATGAGAAATCAAGACAGTAAAAATTATTCGTATGTGGACACACTATGAATAATAATATAGAATTAACTTGTCGCTCTAATCGAAACAGTATGGGAGTTTTTTGTTATGAAAAAAGAATACGATTTCTCAAAATCAGTAAAAAATCCTTATACCAAGCACCTTAAGAAGCAAGTGACACTACGGCTGGGTGTTGATGTAATAGAGTATTTTAAAAAACAATCTGAGGAAACCGGTGTTCCCTATCAGAATCTTATTAATTTGTATCTACAAGACTGCGCTTATTCGTTAAAGAAACTGAAATTAAACTGGATATCATAGTCAATATTTTCTTAACAGCCAGTTCATAATCATGAGCCGGAACAGTGTTATTACATCATCAAAGGCAAAGGTCTCATGATTATTGAAAATGAATCACAGGAGGTGAAAGCCGGTGACGCCATATTAATTCCATCAAATTTTAAACATGGGATAAAGAACCTGGGAAAGGAAATATTGGAGTACATCACGGCAAATGCACCTGTATTCAGTAAAGAGTATGCGGCTCACATGTGGCAAACGGCACCGGGGAGCAAATGAAATTACCTGCCAAATATCAGGAATGGGTTGATGCAAGGAATCGTTATCATCTGTCTCATTCCCATATCCAGATGGCGCGGGAAATAGGTTTGAATCCAAAGAAGCTAGGGAAACTGGCAAACCATAAACAGGAACCATGGAAGCTGCCGCTTCCTGAATACATTGAAGAGTTGTATTTAAAATAATTTAAAAAGAGATCACCGGAAAAGGTTATATCAATAGAACAACTGGTAAAAATCAAGGCACGAAAAAAAGCAGAGAAAACATGATCAATCTCAGACCTATTACATATGCAGATTTTATACAGGTAGAATCCTGGCCCTCATACCGCCCTGAATTTGAATGTATGGATTACGCCCTAAGGCACGGCGGGTGGCTTGATGAATACAGGGATAAAGCAGATACATGGATATATATTGCAGAGTCTAACAATCAGGCGGTCGGGTTCAGCCTGCTGAGTCTTACCTCAAAAGGTGATGCTGAATTCCGCATTGCTGTACACCCTGATCATACCGGCATGGGGTTTGGGCCGGAGATCACGATGAAGACCCTGCAAGCCGGTTTTTGCGGACTTAATATGGAACGGATTCACCTGATTGTGAGAAAGAATCATATTTCGGCCATGAAGGTATATGACAGGCTTGGATTTAAAAGAGTAGGAGAAAGCGTGCACGATATACAGGGAAGGCCTGTCGAATTTTACGATATGGAAATTAGGAGGAAAAATTTCGATAATTTTCAGGGGAAGGAGACAGAATGAGCACAGCACTTATATTGATAGACATACAGCAGGATTATTTTCCAAAGGGAAGGATGGAACTCGTCGGGGCCATAGAGGCAAGCCTGGAGGCCAGGCGATTACTTGTCTATTTCAGGAAAGAGGCCTTGCATGTTATTCACGTGCGGCATATTTCTACAAGAAAGGATGCTGCCTTTTTCCTGCCTGACACCGAAGGGGTTAAGTTTCATGAGAATGTGATCCCTGTTTTCAATGAAAAAATAGTCGAGAAACACTTTCCGAATAGTTTTCGTGATACAGACCTTGATGAATACCTTGAGTCCAGGGCGATCACTGAACTTGTGGTGTGCGGTATGATGTCGCATATGTGCGTAGATGCTACTGTAAGGGCTGCGTTTGATAAAGGATACACCTGCCTTGTCGCCCATAACGCCTGCGCAACAAGGAAATTAAATTTTAATGGTGTTGATATTCCCGCAGAACATGTACACGGGGCGTATATGGTTGCGCTATCGTCAGTATATGCGAAAGTTATGAGTGCTACAGAAATTATAGAAAGTCTTAAGAAACATGAGAGGGGAACCAAATAAGGCAAATCTTTTTGAGGAGATGAAATGAAGGAAATAAGCGGGAAAACAGCATTCATAACCGGTGGCGGCAGCGGGATCGGCCTGGGGATAGCAAAGGCCTTTGCCTCGGCTGGCATAAAGGTGGTTATTGCCGACCTGCGCCAGGATCATCTTGATGATGCGGTCGCATATTTTGATAAAAAGGGTCAGGCTGTTCACCCGATTCTCCTTGATGTTACAGACAGGGCCGGTTTTGAAAAGGCTGCTAATGAGGCGGAGAAGGTATTTGGACCTGTCAGCATAATGTGCAACAATGCGGGGGTAAATATTATAAGATCAATGGATCAGGCCCAGTATGCAGACTGGGACTGGCTGATGGCAGTCAATCTTGGAGGGGTATTTAACGGGCTCATGACCTTTATCCCCCGTTTAAAAACGCTGGGCGCAGGGCATATTGTTAATACATCATCAATCGCCGGTATTGTGGCAGGGCCTGGGAACGGCATCTATTCGGCAACAAAATTTGCTATCCGCGGACTATCAGAGGCATTGCGTTATGACCTTGCTCCATTCGGGATCGGGGTATCGGTTCTATGCCCCGGTACTGTTGCTACCAACCTGCATGAAAGCGAGGAGAACAGGCTTAAAAGGTTTGATGACAACATTGATGATGAAACGGGTAAAACAAGGGCATTTACAGGAGAGGTTTTCAGAGAGGTGTTGCCCACAGGCATGACCCCTCTTGAAGTCGGCACCAAGGTTTTAAAAGGAATAGAACGAAATGATTTTTATATCCTGCCACACCCAGAGTTTAAGGATGAATTTCAGGAATCCTTTGATGAGATTATTAACGCGCTCCCCGATGAACCGTTTGACCCCAGACGTGAGGTGCATGAAGAACAGCGCAGAAAGTCACGCAGGGATGCCAGGTTAAGGGCAAATGCGGTGAAATAGCCATTATAGCATCCATTGAAATGATGATTGAAAAGAGAAATAATTTATATTAAATCTGAACAGGGTATTATTATAAATTTTGGCTGGAATATTTATTGGGTTGCTTCGCTTAACCCAACATACTAAAAGGAGATATCATGAAAAAGATTTTAATGAGTTTAATTTTATTGGCCTCTTCATGCTATTTGTACGGTGATGGAGGAGAGACACGTCCTGCAACGCAGGCCGAAAAGGTTTATCAGAGGACAGTCCTTGAAACAATCAGGAAGGCGGTACCGGAATCATTTGCAGGTTTTAAATTGGTAAATGCTACCGAGCCATATGAGGATGAAGATATGGGCGTGGATGCGGAAAAATGGCCGTTAGGCATTCACTTTAACGGAACCTGGGTGAATGAGACGCTGGAGCAGGAGGCAAATCAAAAGATGCAGCAGATTGCTGACTCAATGACCGGTGATATCGGCAAGTCTCCTAAGATGCAGGCATTGATGGAAAAGAAGGATCAGATTGAGGCTAAAATGGAACAGGCAGCACAAAAGAATGACCTGGCAGCCATTGAAAAGCTTGGAAAGGAGTTTGAGGCTGTAGCAAAGGAGATAGACAAGGGGTATGCACCTGCAATAAATGCTATCCCTACTGATGATTATTATAAAGTCGGGGTGTCTGTGGGTGTAAACGAACTGACAGCCGAATTGAGCAAGAGTATTTATAAGGAGATAGCCCCTGTTCAGGGTTTCAAGACCTTTTATTATCATGACAATGAAGAGGGTGAAAATAAAAGATCTGACAGGGTTATGATCTATATCGGCGACTGGAGCAGTTCAATAGATAACGGAGTTTATATGCTTAAGCTTAACATTAAAAAACTCCCGCACACGACGGTTCAGAGTTATGTTATCAACGTAACCGGGAAAAAAGAGTATACTCAAAAATTCATAGATAGTCTGAACTTTAAGATGTTGACGAGTCTTCTGAAGTGAATCCCCTCTATTTTTTTAATTTTCAGGGGCACAGACGCTGTGTCCCTGAAATTCTATATAAATTTGGATGCTGTGCAAATTATCATAATATCTCTTCATGCCCCCTGCCTGTTCCTCTGAAGCCTTATTGAAAGATAGATGTTCTCAATAGTAAATCAATTCATTGATACATATCCTAAACTGTGATAAAATCCCCCCCATTTTATTTAATAGATTTTACTGGAGTTTACATATGGATAAGGAACTGCTTTTTATAACTGTGATCGGCGCCGATAAAAAGGGGATTGTTGCCAAGGTTTCAAACCTCCTGTATAGATGCGATATCAATATAGAAGATATTAACCAGAGGATAATGGGTACATATTTTGTCATGACCATGCTTGTTGACATGAAGGGCTCAAACATAAGCCTTGAAAAGGTGAGGGAAGAGCTTGAAAAGATCGGTGCGGAACTTGGGCTTAAGATCCAGATACAGCATGAAAATATTTTCAAGATGATGCACAGGATATAGCTATGACCATATCCGTCGAAGAGGTATTTGAGACCGCAAGCATGATCCTGTATCAGAACCTTGATATCAGGACAACAACAATGGGAATAAACCTGAAGGACTGCATAGATAATGACTTTGACCGGTTTACCGGTAAGGTGTTTGACAAGATCAGTTCAAATGCCAAAAGGCTTGTTCAAGAGGCAAAGGTTATGGAGCTGAAATATGGCATCCCCATTGTTAACAAGAGGATATCAATAACACCTGTAAGCCTCATCATGGAAACACACTGTGAAAAGGCGAAATTTGTCGAGATGGCAAAGGCGATGGACAGGGCCGTTGAAGAGGCAGGCATAGATTTTATAGGCGGGTTTGGTGCTATTGTTCATAAGGGCCTT
Organism: uncultured Desulfatiglans sp.; assembly: GCA_964499695.1. Classification (GTDB taxonomy): domain Bacteria; phylum Desulfobacterota; class DSM-4660; order Desulfatiglandales; family HGW-15; genus JAAZBV01. The sequence continues at coordinate 10,671 of CAZCMD010000097.1, read as the reverse complement.
ACCCCCTCTGACAGGATGCTGATAGAATCGCTCCCCGATGTATTTTCCGAGACAAAAAGGGTCTGCTCTTTTCTGAATGTGGGCACAAACACGGCAGGGCTGAATCTTGATGCAATAAATCTTATTGGGCCCATGCTTAAAAAAACAGCAGGGATGACAAAGGATGCCATAGGGTGCGCAAAGTTTGTGGTATTTGCAAATGCCCCCGAGGATAACCCCTTTATGGCAGGGGCATTTCATGGCATAGGGGAACCTGATATGACACTCAATATAGGTATCAGCGGCCCCGGGGTTGTTCACAGTGTGGTGGAAAAAAACCGTGACTGCAACCTGACCCAGCTTTCAGAGATAATAAAGCGTACTGTCTTCAAGATAACCAGGGGAGGTGAACTGATCGGAAGGGAACTGGCAAAAAATCTCAATATCCCCTTTGGTATTGTTGATATCTCCCTCGCCCCCACAACAGCGACAGGGGATTCTGTTGCAAATATCATAGAGGCATTCGGTATTGAATCGGTGGGTGCCCATGGTTCAACCCTTGCTGTTGCTCTCTTAATGGATGCTGTCAAAAAAGGGGGTGCAATGGCAAGCGGTAATGTGGGCGGCTTAAGCGGCACATTCATACCGGTAAGCGAAGACACCGGTATGATAAATGCTGTTAAGAACGGTTTTCTGAGTCTTGATAAGCTTGAGGCACTCACAGCCGTATGCTCAGTAGGGCTTGATATGTTTGCCATACCCGGGGATACACCGGAAAGCACTATTAATGCAATCATAGCCGATGAGCTTGCCATAGGGGTTATCAACAACAAGACAACGGCTGTGCGTGTGATACCTGTTCCGGGCATGAAAGAGGGTGAATCCGTAGATTTTGGCGGGCTCCTTGGGGAGGCGCCCATTATGAGGGTAAACAAAGGTTCATCAGCAGCATTTATGAAGAGGGGAGGGCGGATGCCCGCACCTGTAACAAGCATGAGAAACTGAAAAAATTTTTACCACAGAGGCACAGAGTTCACAGAGTTATTATTAAAAAATTCTCCGTGTCCTCCGTGCTCTCCGTGGTGAAAATATACGCTTTTGTGTTAACACCAATGTATGTTTTATGCAGGAAAATTACAGGATCATGCCAGAAACAGAAGCGCTTAAAAAAAGAATAAAGGCCCTTGAGGAGGAGTTAAAAAGGGCGGAAGATGAGCTCAGACATTTCCAAAAAATGGGACGTGCTGACAGCTATGCAGAAAGTGTAGCCCATGATCTGAATAACCTCCTGGCCGGTATTATTACCTATCCTGACCTGATACTTATGGAACTCACCGGAGAAAGTCCCTTAAGAAAACAGCTCCTTGCGATAAAACAAGCTGGAGAAAAGGCAGCGAATATTGTCCAGGATTTCATGATACTTACACAGAAGCCCGTGCCTGCTGACAATATCATAAACCTCAATGACGTTATATCAGACCTCAAGAAGAGCCCTGATTTCAAGGAGATAAAGTCCAATCACCCTGATGTAAAGGTAGTATTTGATCTTGAGATACCCCTTGGCAATATTAAGGGCCTCTCCAACCCGATAACAAAATCCCTGATTAACCTGCTCCATAATGCGGTTGAATCTATTGAAGGCCAGGGACGGGTTACTGTGTCCACCTCAAACAGATCTCTTGATACCCCTGAAATGGCATATAACCTGGTCATTGGCAGGGGGGATTATGTTCTGGTCAGCATAGAGGATACCGGTAAAGGCATGGCCGAAAAGGATATTTCAAGGTTTTTTGAACCCTATTATGTCAAAAAGGTTATGGGTAGAAACGGGTCAGGCCTCAGCATGCCTGTTGTATGGGAAACCGTCAGGGGGCTCAAAGGGTATATCAATATCAAAAGCACTGAGGGCAGGGGGACAATATATACCCTTTACTTCCCTGTAACCGGTGATAATGAGAGAAAAAAGCGGCCTCACGATGAGATCGCACACTGTATGGGGAACGGGGAATCCATGCTCGTTGTTGACGATATGCCCGAACAGAGAGAGCTGGCATGCACAATCCTTAAAAAGCTTGGATATTCAGTATGCTCCGTACCCTGCGGTGAAGAGGCAGTGGAGTACCTCAGGTACAAAAGGGCAGACATGGTCATCCTGGACATGATCATGGATCCGGGTATAGACGGCCTTGAAACCTATAAAAGGATATCCGAGATCAAACCGGATCAAAAGTTCGTTATTGTAAGCGGTTACGCTGAAACCGAAAGGCTTAAGGAGATACAGAGGCTGGGCTGCCGCTTCTGTATAAAAAAGCCCTATTCAATCGCTGAAATCGGAGAAACAATCAAAAAAGGGCTGAATACCTGAGGATCTTGGCCTTAAACGCTCATCAGCCTGTTATGGGGGCCTTTCGATATTTTCCTTCAGTTTCTAATATGTTATGCCGATTACTACAAAGGCTTATGCCTTACATTCTGTATTATTAAAAGGGAATATGCAGTATGAGTAATAATCCGGTAAAAATGATATGTGATGATAAACCGCTGCCCCATGAATTTGATCACAACAGATTCATGAAATTCATATTAAGTAATGAAGAGTGGCTCATGAATCGGATACTCTTCCATGCAAAAAGACAGGGCTATTCAAAGCACACATCAACACTTATGGAGGCATGGCGGCTATCCATTTCAGGCATATCAAATGCCCTGATTTCATCCTGCTCAAATGACCTTGAATTAATCCCTGATGAAGATTACATAAAAGATCCTGCCGCTTCCTTCGGCATATTTGAGGCAAAGCGTCACCGCGAGCGTGGTATCAATCTTACCATGTTTTTGGGTCTGCTCAAATATTACAGGCAGTCTTACATGGACCTGATAGATCAGGAGGCTGAACCAGGGTCTTGCAGTGGCACATACAGACTTAAGATAGAGAGATTTTTTGACCGCATGGAGCTGGGTTTCTGTACGGAATGGTGCTCACAGTCCGAAAATGAAAAGATATATGAACTCCAGAGTAAAAACAGGGATATAACCAGGGAAAAAAACAGGTACCAATCTATCCTGGAAACTATCCACGCACCGGTGGTTCTGATAGATGAAGAAAATAGGGTTGAGAACTTTAATCAGGCATGGAATGAACTCTTTGGGGAGTCATCAATACCCGGTTCTGTCTACTACAACAAAGATATAACACCTTCAAAGGGTATCCCGGGCTTTATAGCTGAGATCCTGCCGACACTGAATAACGAAATCACCGATTATACCCTTGAAAAGAAGCTTGTTACAAAAAAAGGGGTAAGATATTTTCAGATACGTATTAAAAGGATGCTCGATATCAGTGATAAATTCAGGGGCATGGTGATCATACTTAATGATCTTACAGATATGAAAAAGGCTGAAAAGGACAAGATGTACAAGAAAAAGCTGGAAGGGGTGCTGGAAATGGCAGGCGCAGTGTGCCATGAGATAAATCAGCCCCTTCAGGTAGTGATGGGTCAGGCCGAGATCCTCAAAATGACGACAGACAAGGATAACCCTATTATAAAAAACCTTGATACCATAACTTCCCAGATACAAAAGATGGGGAAGATAACCAAAAGGCTGATGAATATAACAAAATATGAGACAAAGGCCTATCTTACAAAGACGATTATAGATATTGAGAAGGCTGCACCGGCAAAAGAGGGTGACAACAGATAAAATGTGTAGATAGTAAAAACCTGGTTTTCTACTTTTTGCTGGTACTTAAGTGAGGTATATATGAGGAATCGCTCCATATTATTTGTAGATGATGACTATGGAATACGGAACGCCCTTGAAAGAACCCTCCATAACGAACCTTACCAAAGGCTGTATGCCTCCAGCGCTGCTGAAGCCAAAAAGATAATCAATGAAAAAGATATTCACATTATTGTCTCTGATTTATTGATGTCCGATCCGAGAAAAACAAGGGAACAACATTTACAATATGTCTTCCTGTAAAAACAGGGTATGATCTATAAGTATAGTGAGGAGCATATGTCCATACTGATAGTAGATGATTCACCGGTTACAAGAGAGCTTCTTTCAAAGACCTTGAAAAAATGGGGACAAAAAGTCCTGACTGCAAATGACGGGCTTGATGCGCTTGAAAAATATAAAAATAACGATATCAGCATTGTCATTACAGACTGGATCATGCCTAATATGGACGGGCTTAGCCTGTGTGAGGAAATCCGGAAATTTGTTAAGAATAAATATACATATATAATTATAGCAACAGCAAAAGATCAGAAATCCGATTTAAACGAGGCCCTTGATAAAGGGGCAGATGACTATATTACAAAACCTATCGATATTGAAAGATTGAGGGTGAGTATAAAAACCGCCCGCCGCATCATTTCCCTTTCAGAAAACCTGAACCATGAAATAAATGAAAACCGTATCCTTATAGAAAACATGAAAGAGGGGCTTATAAGACTCGACAGTAATGGCCTGTTAACCTTTGCTAATAACCGTCTATGCAAAATGATAGGGTATACAAGGGAGGAGCTGATAGGAAAGGATATAACCTTACTTTTTGAAAAAGAGGAAAGAGAAAAATTTTCCAGTAAAATGGATCAAAGAAAACAGGGGATAAGTGAATCATATGAATTGAGGTATGTAAACAAAGAGGGGCGTGTACTTTATGCAATGATTTCAGCAAAACCCATTTTTTCTCCAAATAGTGTATTCGATGGGGTCGTTGCTGTTATTACAGATATAACAGGGATCAGACAGGCAGAGCAGGAAAGGAAATTGATCGAGGCACAGCTCAGACAATCTGATAAAATGGCCTCTATCGGACAACTTGCAGCAGGTGTGGCTCATGAGATAAATAACCCTACAGGATTTGTAAGCAGCAATCTGAACACACTTTCAGACTATATACAAAAATATAACGCCCTCATTAATGAATATCACAATCTAATATTTCAACATGAAGCAAACAGTGGTAATATTAATTGCAGCGAATTGATTGAGAATATCAAGGCCCAGGAAGAAGATATAGATCTTACGTTTATGATGGATGATATAACAAGCCTGATTAAGGAGAGTCTTGAGGGCACGGAGAGAATAAAAAAGATCGTACAGGATTTAAAGGATTTTGCACACCCCGGCGAAGATAAACCCAAGTATGCAGGCATAAACAGATGTATTGAATCGACCCTGAATATTGTATGGAATGAAATCAAATATAAGGCCCAGGTTAAAAAAGAATATGGGAATTTACCTGATATACTATGTTTTCCGCAGCAATTGAATCAGGTCTTTGCCAATATACTTGTCAATGCTGGTCAGGCAATTAAAGAGCATGGTGAGATCAGCATAAAGACCGGCCTGTCAGGCGAAAACATTGAAATAAAAATAGGTGATACAGGATGCGGAATAGCCAGGGAAAATCTTGCCAGGATATTTGAACCATTTTTTACTACCAAAGATGTTGGCAAAGGAACAGGTCTGGGGCTTAATGTGGCTTATAATATAGTAAAAAAGCATAATGGAAAAATAACTGTTGAAAGTGAAAAGGGCTGTGGTACAACATTTACGATACTCGTTCCTGTAAGCAATACTGATGAGACACTTTGTTCAAATACCTGATTTTTAAACTGTAATATTTTCTGTATAAAATGAGGGGGTATGATGGAGCTCAAATATAAACATACAATCATGGTTGTTGATGATGAGGAGTCGATTACCAAATCATTAAACAGGTTACTCCGGAAAGAGGGGTTTAACATTATTGAGGCAAACAGCGGATCAGATGCCCTGGAGATGTTAAGCAAGCTTGAAAAACCGGTATCAGGGGTAATCTCTGACCAGCGCATGCCAGATATAACAGGGTCGCAATTGATGCAGAAAGTGAAGAAGATAGTCCCCGATGCATTCAGGATACTTTTAACCGGGTATGCGGATATCAATGCCATTATTGAAGCCCTGAATATGGGTGAAATTCATAAATATATAACAAAGCCCTGGAACGATGCCGAGCTTGTAATCCAGGTACGTGAGGCACTCTTTCAGTATGAACTCAAGCTGGAAAATAAGAGGCTCAACAATCTGGTAAAAAAGCAAAATCTGGAACTAAAGGGGATAAACAAATCCCTTGAGCAAAAGGTTGAAGAGAGGACAAAAGAAATTCAGGTTAAAAATAAAGAACTTGAACAGGGCATGTATAATACTGTAAGGGCATTTGCGTCACTGGTGGATAACAGCTCGAAAGCGTTGGAAGGTCATGGAAGGCGTGTGAGTCTCATAGCAAAACAACTGGCCCAGGCCCTGAATCTCTCAGAAATAGAAATTATAAATGTTGAGATTGCCGCATTGCTTCATGATATAGGCAAGATTGGCATTCCTGAAAAATTATTTCTTTTGGACAGCTCAAAAATGACTGATCAGGAAAAGGCCATTTATTACAAACACCCTGAAGAGGGGCAGGGGATCGTCAAGTTTATAAACAAGTTTGACCATGTGGGGCTTTTAATAAGATCACATCATGAGAGATTTGATGGAAGGGGGTTTCCGGATCAACTGGGCGGGGATCTTATACCATTGGAATCACAGATCATAGCTGTAGCAGATAAATATGACAAGATTGTAAGCCTTGGCATAGATAAAGAGAGATGTATCAAGGAGTATCTCAAGGAGCGCAACATCACACAGGATCATTTTGACCCTGATACACTTATAAAGGCATCAGCCGCCTTTAATATTAAAAAAAATGCATTTACCGAATTTGCACCTGATGTTGTAAAGGTCTTTCTGAATTATATAGAAAAACAGGGGGTGAGTGATGAAGATGAAAAAGAGATCCCTGTTGAAAAGATCACCGCCGGGATGATATTAACAAGATCCCTTTATACGACAAATGGCAGATTTCTACTCCCTTATAACACAAAATTGACACAAGAGCTGGTAAACAGACTAAAGGCGCTGCATGTGCAAAGCCCCATAATCGGGAGCCTTTTTATTAAGAAATGAAAAGGTAAAATGGAATGGACAACGATGAAATAAAAAAACAGCTTGATAGAATAGAAAACCTGCCCACCCTTCCGGCTATAGCAATGGAAGTTAACAGGATGTTGCAGAACTACAATACATCTATAAATAAACTCAGTAATGTTATAGAGAATGATCAGTCAATAGCCGCCAAAATATTGAAGCTGGTTAATTCCGTATTTTTCGGGCTGAGATCAAAGGTCGGCAATATACCTCATGCGGTTACCATCCTTGGTTTTAACACTGTGAGAAACGCAGTAATTTCAATATCTGTTATCAAGGGATTATCCAATATAAACGAAAGGGCAGGTTTCAATATGAGTGAATTCTGGCGGCACTCGGTATCAGTAGCGGTCGCAAGCAAGCACATATCGGACACAGCACACCTTCATAATGCCGATGATTGTTTTTTGGGGGGGCTTTTACATGATATTGGCAAACTGGTTCTTATTAATAATTTTGAACCGCTTTTCAGGGAGATATGGAGAGTAAAAAAGGAGGAGAATGTTTCGTTCTTTGAAGCGGAAAAAAAGATCGGGTCAATAAATCATGCCCAGATCGGGGGTTATCTGACAAATAAATGGAAACTCCCAAATGCCCTCTCGGATACGATAACAAGGCACCACACTATGTCAAATATGGCAGTTGATGTGAATTTACTTAAGGTTATTTATTCTGCGGATATTATTATCAACACCCTTGATCAGCCCGGAGAAAACTCCATTGAGAATATCAATATCCCCGATGAAATTTCATCTGTTATAAAAAATAACTACAAGTCACCTGATGAATGGTTTCAGGCCCTGAAAAAGGAGATTGATGAGGCATCCCGGTTTTTCATAATGGGAGAAGATAATTAGTGGAAAAAAGTCCTGTAATATTAATTGTTGATGATGAAGAATATGTTCTCAACAGCCTCAAACGCCTCCTGCGCAGGGACGGGTACAGGATTTTGACTGCCTTAAACGGTGATGATGGTTTTAAATTACTCAGAGAGAATGATGTTCAGCTTGTCATATCAGATCAGAGGATGCCTGACATAAGCGGTACTGAATTCCTGGCAAAGGTTAAGGATGACTTTCCTAATGCTATAAGGACCATCATTTCAGGATTTACCGATGTTAGTTCAATAACAGAATCGATAAACAAGGGGCAGATATATAAATTTTTTTATAAGCCCTGGGATGATAATAATTTACGGCTTGAGATTAAACAGTGCTTAGAACAGTATGCATTGATACGAAAAAACCGGGAACTCAATGAACTTGTTATTAAAAAAAACAAAGAGCTGGAACATATCAATGATGAACTGGTAAGGATAAACACAAATCTCGAGTCAATAGTCGAAAAGAGGACAAAAGATCTTGAGATACAGAACAAGGCCCTCGAACTGTTCCGGGCCATTATTGAAGATATGCCTCTTCCGGTAATGGGCATCGGTGCGGACGGCATGATAGTTATGAGAAACAAAAAGGCAATGGAGATAACATATGGCAATTCCGGGTTTGAGGTAGGTAATTACATCTCTGATTGTGTCTCCAGTGATTTGAATACATGCATTGACAGGGCTATAAAAAATGGCGAAATGGAGATAATAGATAACTGCCCTGTCATGGGTAAAAATTACAAAATACTTGCAGCCCCTATACTTGGCGAGTTCAAGGGGAAAGGTATTACGCTGATTTTTATATAGGTCTGAACCCTGGATTTCTGAATCTATCGGGCAGAAGATATTAAGCAAAGCATATCTTCTGCCACGGGATAATTACAATTTTTATTTATTCTCAGGGTTTAATCCTGTTTATCTCCATCAAGGGTGAAAGGGCCTTTTGAACCTGTTTTACGGTTATATCCTTTTCAAGATGAAACAGGAGCGTTGCTCTGATATCCCTTGATGAGGCAGCAGCCAAGACCTTATAATCACCTGCCTCTGCCACCCATGATGAGGCATCCGTATCAAAACTTGCAAGATTTCTTGAATCAAGGTTAAATGTAACGGTCTCTGTCTCGCCCGGTTTCAAGAGCCCTGTTTTAGCAAATGCCTTCAGTTCCTTTACAGGCTTTTTGATCTTTACAGAAGGTGCTGAGAGGTATAACTGTACCACCTCGCGGCCTGGTATATCCCCTGTATTTTTTATATCTACAGAGACATTTACAGAACCACTGAAATTGGTTTTATCAAGTTTCATATTGCTGTATTCAAATGAGGTATAGGAGAGACCGTACCCGAACTCATAGGTGACAGGTACATTAAAGGTGTCATAATACCTGTATCCCACATATATATCCTCTTCATATATCACCCGCGCCGGTATTTTTCGCATGAATGGGGGCAGGGCCTCATTCGCCTTTTTCTCTTCATCTGTCATTGGGAGTTCTATCCCCGGAAAGCTTTTTGCTGAGGGGACATCATCATAGGTCACAGGAAATGTGGATGTGAGTTTACCTGACGGATTTACCTTACCGCTTAAGATATCTACTATTGCATTCCCTGTCTCCTGTCCGGGCTGCCATGCAAGTATTATTGCATCAGGATAATCCCTCCATGAAGTTACCTCAATCACGCCGCCGATATTGAGGATGACTGATGTCTTTTTATTCTTTAACCTGAATTCTGAGCTGACATCCTTTATGAGTGCCCTCTCATCCTCGGTCAGATAAAAATCTCCTGGTTCTGCCTTCCTATCACCACCCTCGCCTGAGATGCGCCCTATGGTGACAAGGGCGATATCCATACTGTCCGCAAGCCTCCGTATTTCATTCGTATCCATTTTCATCTCAGATATCTTTGGCTTCCCCATAAGTGTATTTTGGGGTTTTGCCTGGCCTTCTTCTCCCCTGATAAATTGAAGATACAGATTCATAACATCATCATCAATGGAATAACCCGCATTCTTAAGCCCATCAACAAGGGAAATGCTGTATCCCTCATTCACATCGCCGCTACCTGTGCCGCCTGTGATTATCTTATAGGATGAGTTGCCGAACACAGCCACATTTTTAATCCCACTGGTAAAGGGAAGGGCCTTTTCATTATTTTTAAGAAGGATCATGCCGTCAGCCGCAGCGCGTCTCGCTGTTAAGGCGTTTGCCTTAAGGTCAGGTTTGTCAGTATATTTATAGCCATTGAATCTGGGGGTTTTAACCAGGATGGTGATGATCCTTTCAATATTCTGATCCAGTATCTTTTCATCAAGCCTTCCCTCTTTTACCGCCTTTTCAAGCTCCTTTGACTGATCCCTGTTACCGGGCATTATAAGGTCATTACCCGCCTTCATCTGTGCAACAACATCAGTGCCTCCACCCCAGTCTGTCATTACATAACCTTTAAAGCCCCACTCATCCCGAAGTATCTTTGTTATAAGATCAGGGCTCTCAGAGGTGTATGTGCCGTTTATCCTGTTGTATGAAGACATGACTGTCCAGGGATTTGACTCCTGAACTGCTATCCTGAAGCCCTCAAGGTAAAGCTCCCTTAACGCCCTTTCACTCACGATGGTATCAACACTTTGCCTGTTTGTCTCCTGGTTGTTTGCAGCAAAGTGTTTTATTGAGGTCCCAACACCCTTAGACTGAATGCCCGTAACCATGGCCGCAGCCATTTTACCGGTAACAAGAGGGTCTTCCGAGTAATATTCATAGTTTCTGCCACACAGGGGGTTTCTGTGGAGG
>CAZCMD010000096.1:0-18106 GCA_964499695.1 uncultured Desulfatiglans sp. | reverse complement strand
CCCTGTTACTCCCCCTGTTAAGGATGGCGTCAAGGTCAGCGATGTAAACCTGATTACAATTTGCAACACGGGTAAGGGCCAGAGCAATATCTGTTGGATCGCTGCCTTCAGCAAGAATACTTTTTACAGGCCTGTATTTTTCTCGCTCTCCTCTTACCGCGTGTACCACCTCGCCATCAAGGAGATCAATTACCGGTATTATCTTCACTCGTAGCCTTAAGCGCCTCCTCTAGTTCAAGGGTCATTTCATCATCCGGCGCAATCTTTATGAGCCTTTCAAGCTGACTAAACGCCTTCGCCTTTTTGCCGGTCTTCAGGTACACCTTACCAAGAAAATAGTTTACATCAATATCGTCCGGGGCAAGCTCAACAGCCTTTAATAAAGCCTTTTCTGCTTTAGTGAGGTCACCTGTTTTTTCATAGGTTAATGCCAGGCCAAAATGATTATCAGACCTTTCAGGTTCCACCTTTATGGCCTTTTTAAATGTCCTGATTGCATCATCATATTTATTCATCTCACCATAGGCCATACCCAGATTAAAAAATATGCCAGACCCATAATATCCGAGCCTGATCGCCTCCTCATAATATTTCACCTCATTTTCATGGTCATTAAGCTGGCCGTGGCTGAAACCAAGGTGATACATGGCAAGACTGTTTTCAGGGTTTCCCTTGATAAAAAATTCATGGAGGATAATGCTCTTTTCATAATTCTGGTTCTTGAGCGCATCATCGGCCTTCTCATCGCAGGTCATCCCGGATTGAGGTGACATATTGCTCTTCATGGTGACACACCCGGCAAAAAAAAACATGACCAAGAAAAGAATCATGGATATAACTGCTGGCATTAGTATGATTTTTTTCACCATAAATTCTCCTGTAACATGTTGCATAACTAGACTTGCACTCTGATTTTAGCGGTGGTTAGGAAACTCAGCTCGTCTTTAGCATAAATATTTTCTTTTCTTTTTCTCTTCTGAAATCTTCACTCTTTTTAGTAAATCCTTTTGAAAGCAAGTACCATATTGATAAAATATTCGGGACGATGAAAAGTATGGACCCTACTAATAATACCTTATGGTTTATTTTATGATTCCATAAAACCATGTTTATAATGGGTATGACTGTACATATGCCAAAGAATATGATTGCTACCCATATATTGAACTTTTCAAGTTTAAATAATCCAATCATAAGAATAATTATGATGATGGTAAGACTTAAAATGACAACATCAAGCCAAGGAGGCAAAACATTGTTATTCAAATTATGATTATTTGTCATTTGAAACAATGGCCTTATTTGAAGCGAAGAAGAAATAAAAAACCAGATTAAAATGAGATATATGCCTTTTGGACGACTCATATGTAATCTCCTTAGGATTTTCTAAAAGGTTGTTTGACCGGTCCTGCAAAATGTTATTTTGTTAAATATTATTTACTGATACTATTTCAGGGACAATGTAAATACAATCGAATTTATTATGGTTTTAAGCAGTTAGCTTTAAAAAGGAAAAGGACATGGATTCTTTAACAGAAAAACGGACAGAGATGATCAGGGAATTTCTGGCCTCATGGTTTATTTTGGGAGGGTTTATATCATCAGACACATATAAGCGCACCATGTGGTCCACAGATGAAAAGCTGAGCGCCTGTGATGCGGCCTACCATCTTACCATGAGAAAGGGTCTACCCGAACCGGGCGCAAATGGAAGACTAATCATGGCAGGACATGAATGGTTACTTAGACAATGGTTTTTAAAACCATTAATAAAAAGGGACATTGAACTTGCCATTGAATGGTATTCAAAAAACGCATGGGTGAAGGCATTTCCCAGTAGATTGTTTGAGAACCTGAAAGATGGTGCCACCGGAGAAGAGATATTTTTACCTATAGATATATGGGGTTTTCTCGGTGGCCAGACCTTTTTCGCCGGTGTCCCCTGCATGAGTTTTGAAGGCACTAGTGGGATAGTTTCATTTATTGAACCCCAGATGTGCAGGTATTATGGCTCAATTATCCATGCCACAAAGGGCAGGCTCATGTATGAGGCGGCAGGCAAAAGACATGCGGAATTCGGGTACAGGGCTGACCCTGATGAAAGGATGGCCATTGCAAAACTCCTTTCAATATTTATAGGAAACGGCGGGGACCCAGTATTTACATCATGCGATGCGGCAGAATTCATGTTCCCCGAGTTCTTCAGATCAATAGGTACCATAGGCCATGAATTTTTAAGCGCATTTCAGTCCCTCTCAAAACCGCTCGAAACCGCAGAATTAGAGGCAATGGAGATATTTGTAAAGGGCGCTGGCAGTGCTTCTCTTTTATCTGACCTTGTAGATGCAGAGACTGTAGGCATGGAAAATGCCATTACCATAATGAAAAGATTCCCTGAAAATAGAAGGATAGGTGTGCGTGTAGATTCAGGGGATATTGCACGCCAGTGTGTCCGCTACTATAAAAGGATGAGGAAAGAGGGTATAGAAAACAGGATTATAGTATTTGAAGATGAGGTGACCCCTGAAAAGGTAAAAGAGGTATATGCCCTGTTCAAACAGGAAACCGGGACTGAACCGGATAATATACTTTTCCCTGGTGCAGGTGGCTATTATTACAGGCAGTTCCACCGTGACACCCTCTCTGCTGCATTCAAGAGATCAATGACCATGGAAAACCCCAATTTAAAATTCAGCAACTCACCGGGTAAGGAATCCATCCCCGGCAGGATAAGGGTCTATGAACAGGGGGATCAGCTTGTTATTGCGGATAAAACCGAAGAGATAGATGGTTTACCACTATTTGTGAAGCTTGTTGAAAAAGGAAAAATTATCAACCCAGAGGACATGGATTTTAAGGCCCAGGCAGAGAGGGCAAATAAGACATGGAAAAGATACAGGGGATACACCCTTTCACCAAAGATAAGGGAGTGGAAAAAACGTTTTGAAGAGATGAGACAAAGGGCAATAAAGGGCGTTTCATAATTAGCAACCCTCTTACCATCTTGAATCTTGAATCTTAAACCGCAGACCGAAAACCATAGATAATCCCTGCGCCTCTTCGTTGACCCGAATGTCAGACGATTAGATGAGACATATCCGAAGAAACATTACAGGTTGGAATAAAAAACATGTTTATTGCCTTTCCTTTTTCCCTGTGCTAATTATTTAAAATTACATTTTTGGATCCAAACGATCATTCGTAGAGACAAGGCATGCCTTGTCTCTACATAGGGATTCAGGATGTTTATATGTAATTCCCCCTGATTTATCAGGCTGATATAAGGAGAATTTTTAAAATGGAAATCACGATACAAAAGGTGGCACCGGATAAACTGAAAAAGAAACCATTGGATGAATCAAACCTGGCTTTTGGCGATATATTTACAGACCATATGTTTGTTGTGGACTACAAGACAGGTAAAGGCTGGTATAATCCCCGCATAGTACCATACGGTTGTTTCAGCGTTGACCCGGCTGCAATGGCAATACACTACGGGCAGGAAATATTCGAGGGGCTCAAGGCATACAAAGCAGATGATGGCTGCATATATCTTTTCAGACCGGGAGATAATATTAGAAGGTTCAACAGGTCAGCCACACGGATATGCATGCCTGAACTGGACAGCTCCCTTTTCATGGATGCCATTAAAAAGCTCATACTCGTTGAACAGGACTGGATACCTAAAAATCAGGGCACATCCCTTTACATACGGCCTGCAATGTTTGCATCAGAACCGCACCTTGGCGTAAGGCCAGCAAAGGAATACATAGCCTTTATAATAGTCTGCCCTGTTGGTGCCTATTATAAGGAAGGGTTAAGCCCAATCAAGATATATGTTGAGGACAAATATGTAAGGGCATCTGTCGGCGGGATCGGCGAGGCTAAAACAGCAGGGAATTATGCTGCAAGCCTGCTTGCAGCCGAAGAGGCAAAGGCAAAGGGTTTTACACAGGTATTGTGGCTTGATTCGGCAAATAAAAAGTATATCGAAGAAGTGGGCACAATGAACATGTTCTTTGTTATTGATAACGAGGTGATAACCGCACCTCTTGCTGGCAGCGTGCTACATGGAATAACCAGGGATTCTGCCATTCAGCTCGTTAAACGCTGGGGCATGAAGGTCTCTGAAAGGGCCATATCAATAGATGATGTAATCGCGGCAGCCAGAAACGGAAGGCTTACAGAGGCCTTCGGCACAGGCACAGCCGCTGTTATTTCACCAGTGGGTCAGATCACCTACAGGAACGAAAACCACATTGTTGCCGGGGGCAAGATGGGCCAGTTGTCTCAAAGACTGTATGATGAGATAGTCGGTATACAGTATGGTAAAAAGGATGACCCTTTCGGCTGGAGGGTGAAGGTTAATTAGTGTGTATCCAAAAACTGTCGTTTTTTGATGCGAACGATCAGCCATCAGCGTTCAGCTTTCAGCCATTTTTTCTTTAAACAAATCGATTGAACTCCAGGGGTTAATGATATCAGCCCCCGGAGGGAAACCGATAACCCAATATAAAACACCGTCAGGCTGGTTCACGAAGGTTGTACCAGACCGTCAGGTAAAATTTCATGTTATTGAGTCAAATAATCGGGAAAAGGACAAAAGAAGCCCCTTCAGAGGCATCGCTTGTCAGCCACTCATTCCTCCTTCGGGGAGGGTATATCAGGCAGGTTGCAAATAGTATATACTCTTTATTACCACTGGGGCTCCGGGTAATCCGTAAAATCGAAAATATTATCCGTGAAGAGATGAATGCATTAGATGGACAGGAGGTTTTGATGTCTGCCCTCCTGCCGAGAGAACTCTGGGATGAATCAGGCCGATACGAATCAATTGGACCGGAGCTCATGCGTTTAAAAGACAGGACAGGGCATGATATGGTTCTGGCAATGACCCATGAAGAGGCGGTTGTGCATCTGGTGCGCAATGAGGCAAGAAGTTACCGTTCATATCCGTTCATGCTTTATCAGATTCAAACAAAGTTCAGGGATGAACCGCGTTCAAGAGGCGGATTGATCCGCACCCGTGAATTTACCATGAAAGATGCCTATTCGTTTCACAGGGATCAGGCAAGCCTTGATGAGTTTTATGAGAGATGCGCTTATGCGTATAGCCGTATTTTTGCCAGATGCGGTATCCCTGAGGTTAAGAAAGTACAATCCGATACCGGGATGATGGGCGGAGGGGTCGCTCATGAATATATGCTTTTATCTGAATCCGGTGAGGATACTATTGTTGGCTGCAACGGGTGCGCATATATGGCAAACCTTGAAGCAGCACACTGCAAATGGAGAGAGATTCAGCAACAGCCATCAATACTCCAAAAAGTTCACACGCCCGGAAAGCAGTCAATCAAAGATGTTGCAGCGTTTCTTAATGTACCGGAATCACAAATAGCAAAGGTTGTCTTATATGAATCAGACAGCACTGGCAGGCCGGTAATGGTACTAATACGAGGGGATATTGAAGTTAATGAGATAAAACTGGCAAAACTCATTGATGTTGTGCCTGCCCCCGCCTCTGAAAAAACAATATTAAAAACCAGTGCAGTCGCAGGCTTTGCTTCACCCATCGGCATCCACGATTGCAGGGTGATTGTTGATGAATCACTAGTCACGGGAACCAATTTTGTCGCAGGCGCTAATGAAATCGATTATCATTATATCAATTTTGATTTGGCCAGGGATGCAGGCAAGTACGAAATTCATGATATCGCAACAATTAAAGATGGCGACATATGCCCATTATGCGGAGGAACCCTTTCACTTAAAAGAGGAATTGAAGTCGGAAACATCTTTCAGTTGGGATCAAAGTATACCGACAGGATGCGGATGCGCTATCTGGATGAAAAGGGTAATGAATGCACACCAATAATGGGGTGTTATGGTATTGGGATCGGTCGCCTGATGGCATCTATTATTGAGGCGCGTCACGATAAATTCGGCCCGATCTGGCCCAAATCAATTGCACCGTTTTCAGTACACATTATCACAATCGATCTCAGAGAGGCTGAGAAGGAGACCTTTTCAACACCAATCTACCGTGATTTATGCGCAAAGGGGATTGAGACAGTTTATGATGACAGGGAAGAGCGCCCAGGGGTAAAGTTTGCCGATGCAGACCTTATTGGAGCGCCACTCAGGTTAATTTTCAGCGGTAAAAACCTTGACTCCAAAATGGTCGAATGGAAGTCACGGGATGGATCTCAAAAAGGCTCGTTACAGGTTGATCAGGTTATAAGTTTTGTTTGTAATTATTAATCATACAGAGTATTGCCGTTTCCCAAACTATAAATTCATATAATATGCAATCCTGATGAGCACTTCTTTCAAGACTCCTTTCATTTCTCATTGGATAAACTCCCAGAATAATTACATTTTTGCTGGTTAAAAATATTTGATAAATTCTTTTTAAATGATACGATACCCGTAATTATTTTTATGATGTGATCTACAACGATCATAATGAATTTACCACTTTTTAATATTTAACGAGCGAGGGGAAAATGAAAAAAAGTACTGTACTTATCTTTATTACGTTGATTGCATTATCCTGTTTTTCATTCTCAGTAGTTGGCGAACCGGATGTAAAAGGAAGCAAGGATCATCCCCTGCTTTCAAGGATGCCGGATTTTTATATCTCAGGCTATAAATATACTGATTATGACAGTTATAAATTTGTAGACCAGAATAAAAAACCGGTCATTGTTGAAGGCAGCAAATATTACATTGAATACAAGCTTAACAAGGGAGCAACAGAGCCCGGAGAATTGAAGATCCGCAGGAATATCCAGGATGCCCTTAAAAAGATCGGCGGGCGGGTCATTTTTGATGATAACTTCAACAGGTGTTCCACCATCGTACTTGAGAAAGACGGCAATGAGACCTGGATAGATGTAAGAGGCACTAATAACCTGTACAGACTTAACACCGTTACAAAAAAGGTTATGGAGCAAAATGTGGTGGCAACCGCCGAGGTTATGGGTAACGATATCAACAGCACCGGCCATGTTTCAATATACGGCATCTATTTCGACACAGGAAAGGCTGATATAAAACCTGAATCCGATGCTGCCATATCTGAAATCGCAAAGCTTCTGCAGAACAATCCATCGCTTAAAATATATGTGGTAGGACATACAGACTCTGTCGGCTCATTTGACTCCAACATGAAGCTTTCAAAGGACAGGGCAGAGGCGGTTACCAAGACGCTGATAAGTAAACATGGGATTGCATCTGACCGACTGAAATCACATGGAGTATCATCCCTTGCCCCTGTTGCAACAAACGATACAGAGGAGGGGAAACAGAAGAACCGCAGGGTGGAACTGGTAAAACAGTAATTAAAAGTAAAGCCTCCTCCTGCCACATGATATATGTCTCCATGGCATTGATGTTACCGCCATGTATATGAGATCAATATCTAAGCCTCTCTGGCAGGCAAGGCTTTTTTTATATGTTAATCGGCAGTAGGCAGAGATAAAGAAGAATCAGGAGTTAATATGAAATATCTTTCAAAGGCTGTTTGTCTGTTTATTTTTATAATATTATTTCAAGTAATTCTGTTGGCTAATGATTAATGTAACCGAATCTCTTCACAAATGAATTCTGTTATGCAGGAGATAGAGCAGGTTACAGATGCCTACAGCCGCAAATCACAGCTTACAGAAGATGAAATGAAGGCCATGTCTGAACAATTAAAGCCTCTCAACCAAAAAAGCGCTGATCTCAACAAGCAATATGGTAAATGTATGGGCATGCCTTCCTCCGAAGAAGAGGCCAAAAAGCAGGTTGAAGATCGTGAGAGAGATATTGAAGTGGCAAAACAAAAATGGGAGGCGGCTGCAAAGCCATATGCTAGTACAGCAGGCAATGCGCCGGGGATGTTAATGCAGCCGCTCCAGGAACCTCCAAAACCGCTGCCCTCATCAGGCGGTATAATGCCTGATGGCTCAGGAAGGACAAAGGAGGAAAGGGATGCTGCCCTGCGGGCAGTCAATGCGGAGCTTGACCGGATGCCCATGATACTCCCCAAAAAGGAAAATGCCCCATCGATAAAGGATATCCTGAAGCTTGCTGAAACCCGAAACGCACAGGCCAAAAAACTGTTTAAACCCGATGAGCTCTCTGCCTATGCAGGTGCTGTAAACTGGGTGCCACGGTTTGATAACGCAACTAAAGATAAAGACAAGGCAAAAAAATATTCCATTTCCGTATCATCCGCTACTAACTATTTTAATAAACCGGAGTTTATAATTGCATTTGCCTCTGCCGTGTTTGCACTGGACCCTGAAAGTGTTACAGGTGCAAATAATCTCGCCTCAGCAATAATTACGGCAGGGGAAAGGTTAAACCAGGGGAAGTTGAAATCAAAGGAGATAACACTTTTTCAGAAGGATGCTGAGGCATGCTATTTATATGCCCTGGCCACTTCCATGAAAGGGGATGCATGGACAGATAACAGCCTTACCACCATGATTAATCTTGGCCACCTTTATATTGATATGGAAAAATTGGATGAGGCCCGATCTCTTTTTCAGGCGGCCCGCAAGCAGAGCCCGTTCTCATGGGATGCGGCCATGGGCATGGCGGCATATTTTCATGCAGTAAATAAACCCGGCAAGGCAGTAGCCATACTCGAGGATGATAACCTTGATAAACCGGAGATGATCCGTGTTGCTAAAAAGGCATCAAAGGCCCTTGAGAAGACAGAGGAGGTGCCGGTTGATTCTCCTGATAAGGTTTACGAAGAGCATTTGAGTGCGGTCAACGCTGAGCCCATTGTCACATCCGCAGATTTTCTTGCGCAGATAGATCAGAGTGAACGGAACAAGATGCGCTATTTTGTGGAAAACCTCCCGGTTAAAGGGAGTTTTTCCGCACCGCCCATCAAAAAGCTCACCCAGTATGCCTCCCTTAAGGCCGCTACAGGCCCGCAGGGGGAAAGCGCCATGAAGGACTTCATGCAGATGCTTCAGGTATATTCCATGACCTCTTATGCGTCACTCGGTAATGAACAGCTTAAGATGCTTAAAGAACTGGGGCTTGACCTTGATCTTGGGGTTGACCTGAATGATGTGGCAAAGCACCCTGAAAAGTATATAAATTCCAAGAAGCGGCCAAACGTAAAGGTGGACAAGACCAAATTGATGGAAAACCTTGCCAAGTGGAAAAAGGAGGCTGCTCAGGCAAAAAACGGTCTTTACACCGGTAAAACAGAGGCCCTTACAAACCTGATGGGAGAGATAGACCCCTCCTTCAATATTATAAAGCTCGATCCGCAGAACTATGCTGACCCTATGAATATAATTATACAGAAGCATAATTTTGCAGTACTGAATCGTAAGACCAATCTCTACAATGGATATCTATTTAAGATAAACAAGACTGTTCACAATGCCCTTGCAGATATAGTTGCTCAGTATAGCCGCAAGATAGAGGAGGCAGCAAAAATACAGGCCAATCAACTGGAAGAGCTTGACAGGCGCAGAAAGGCACAAAAATCATCAAACTCCGGAGGCGGTAATCTTGATTCCGAGTGGGAAATTATGGAGCACAATATTCATGTATCCTATTTTAATATGTGTAACAATGCAGCAGAGACAGCATTCGTGTCGGCAACCAATGTGGCTGTGTCAAACTACATGCAGAAGATAAAACCAAAGGCCGAGGCGTACTATTATGATGTGTTCCGGCATATAGCCCTTATCTCCGATCCTGACATAAGAAATAGAAAAGACATGGAGATGAGGCAGGCAATCACATCTGCACTGGTTAAGGCCCTGAACTCTGTAGGTGTGGCATACGGATCATTCAAATACCATAATGAATGGGAGTGTGGTTGCGATGTGGGGGCGCTGCTCGATAAGAGGGATGCAGAAAGAGAGGCCAGAGAGGATGAGGAAAACGCCCGCATCATGCGTAATAAAAACGCAAAGCTCGCATTTGAATCTGGTGAAATACCTGAGTCCACGCCTCTTTTTAAAAAGATAGATGGTTATGGCTTTGATTTTGACTATTTCTTTTTCAAAGGCAGGATGTCTCCGGCCAGGACTGTTGTGAACTTTAATATCAAACTTCCCATACCCGGGTCACCTGAACTCTTTGCATCACAGTCCATAAGCGAGTTTACAGGCGCAGCCACCTATGGCCAGGGTATCAAGATAAATATCGGTGCAGACCAGGGTGATGTAAAGGCAGGGGCATACTTTAACCTGAGTTCATCTGTTTCCACTGATGGGCAGGGGGTTGTCAAGGACTATTCCGTTACAGCAGGTACAGGGCTTTCTGTTTCAGCAAAAGATACATCAGTTTCAGTGGGCGGTGAAATGACCTTTGGCCCCAATGGCCTACAGGACTCGGATTTCTCAGCAGGCATAAGCCGTGATTTCAGTAATCAGAAGGGGAGTTCTGGCAGTGTGGCGTTTGAGGCATCCACAAAGCGTGGTTGCTCATTCTCTGGAAAGGCAGAACATACACTTGATTCTGCTAAAAACTTTGTGGATGGGGCAAAGGAAAAGGCAGTGGGTAAGGACCTGGGAGATACAATACCTACTGATGATTTTTTAAAGAAGGAGACATGGTCTGGTAAATTTTCGTTTTAAGAATTCTGAATTCATTCAGGCAAATAGCTTTAAATACAGTTACTCTTTTAACAAATAGGTCTATTCAGAAGGTTAAGGATCAAGGTTGAGCCATCTGCGGTAGGCTGCGATGTATCGTGCCTCTTCCGAAGCTCTCGGAAATACTACATCAGACAGGGCTATAACATGTTCTGTACCGCTCTCACGTCGGCATAGCGCAGTCAATCCTCTCTTTTCATTGCCATCATAATCCACCGCTATCACTAAAACCGGTTCACCGATGACGAATCCGTCAGCAGGCAGCGTCATATCGTCCTCAAGAGCCTGTCGAAACGCCCAGAGCTGCTCATCGTCGCCATATGCGTCGACAAGGATCTCCTCAATCAACTCATCCAATGCAGCGAGTTTTTTATCCTTTTTCGGATTTCGTGTATTCATTTACGCTTCACGCTCCTTTCGTCTTTTGAGCTCCAGTTTCTTACGGTCATTTTCTTGCTTTCAAGTTGATACGACGGATCTTTTCCGCATTTTGCCTCAGTTCGCCTACCTTGCGCCTGGGTGAGTCGTTTTTTTCGTTCTTCATATCTCGCTGCCATGCTGTAAAATGATTCCTGATAGATCGTTCAGCCTGCTGCCATTTGCCCTCTAATAGTTGCTTAAGGATAGGATTTACCACATCCCGGGGCATGGCATTTATCCATTTATCCACTTCTTTTTTGGGAATGTTCCGGCTTGGGGCCACCGGTTTACCAATACTGGCAGCAGCAAGCAGGTCCGGGTCCACCTCCAGGAACTCCGCCAGTGCCTGCTGGGCTGAGGTAAAGCTCCCCAAACCGCCTATAGCGGGCGGTTCCAACTCATCGTCATCCATCACTCCATTTACAGCCGCCAGCCAACCGATGTAAAGACTTCGGAGATCCCCGCGCAGCAATTCATCCCGCACCGGGGCAAGACGTGCCATCCAGCCACGACCATCCTCCATACCAAAACGATCGTAGTTTTCCGACTCTGTCAGACTCCAGGTAATGATCCAATGGGTCTGAGTGGCCTTGATATCCAGCAGGTAAGGAACGCTTACGGCGTTCACCGTTTCTTCGGATAATGCCTCTATGGGCAAGCGTATCATAAAGATAGCATCCATCCAATTGGCTACATATACATGGGCGTCGAAATATGTTTGCATCAGTTTATCAGGGTTACCCTTGAAGTTACCCCAGTTGTACTCGTTGGTGAAGCTGACCGGTGTAATTTTAGCCCGTGTAGAAAGTGACCGCAACTCATCTATCTCATCCTGTGTCAACGGCCTGTCAATGGCCAGGAATTCGTAGTACTGATATTCACTCATCATTTTTCTCTTATATTTTTTTAAATTTTCTGGATTCCCCAGTTAAACCGGGGAATGACGCCAATAAACCAAAGAATGATTGCCTGTGAGCCGGGGAATAATGTGTATGTGGTAAAATATATTTACTAACTAATCAACCCCATAATATTGATACTCAACTACTCAACCATCAACTGTGCAACAAGCTCGGTAATATCAATAGCCTTGATATTCCTGCGCTCTTCCTTTGGTATGGCCCTTGCCCCCTTTGTAAGGTTATCCTTGCAGGCAGCACAGCCTGTAATAATGAGTTCTGCACCCACATCAAGGGCATCTCTTACCCTTACTGTCGCAACATCCTTGGCAAGGTTATGGTCATTTGCCATAATGAGCCCGCCGCCCCCGCAGCAGCGTGCAAGCAGCCTGTTTCTCGCCATTTCAACAAAATTCACACCGGGGATACTGTTGATTATGTTCCGTGGCTCATCAAATATCTTAAAAGACCTGCCCAGATCGCAGGGGTCATGGTATGTAATCCTCTTTGAAAAACCCTCTTTGAGTTTTATCCTGCCTTCTCTAATGAGTTTTTCAAGGTAGTGGACAGAATGATAAACCTCCAGATCAAAGTCACCATTCTTCGCATATAGTTTTTTAAATGCCTTGTAACAGCCTGCGCATGGCGTAACCAGCTCCTTTGCACCTGTCTTTTTTATCCTCTTGATCATCTTCTGTATGTGGCTGTTAAAATCATCCGTGGCACCCATAAGGTAAAGAGGGAGGCCGCAGCAACCCTCGTTTTCACCAAGAACAGTATAATCAACCTTTGCTGCATCAAGGGGCTTCAAAAGGCTGGGCACCATCTCTGTATCAGAATAGCTTGGCACACACCCCATAAAGAGGAGTGTCTCTGCTGTTTCTTTTAACGCACCCTCTTCTGCCATCGTAAGAAGCGCAGGTGGATATATCTCTATTCTCTCCTCCCTCGGGCTGCCGTAAACATTCTCATTTGAAAAGATATTTTTTCTAAGGGCAATTACAGCTTCTGACCCAAAACCCTCCCTGAATAATTTTGCCCTTGCACCCTGGACAATATCATCCACCTTTATAAGGGCAGGGCAGTAATAGGTGCATGTCTGGCATGTGGCGCATGTGTAGAATGCCTCTGCCATCTCCTTTGATGGCTTTTCCTCTCCTGTCATAAGATAATAGGCTAGCGTGTTGCGGCCCCTCGCATTTCTTGACTCCCTGTGGGTAACCTCAAAGGTAGGGCAACCCCTGCGGCAGTAACCGCACTGGATACAGCCTAAAAGTTCATTATCCGTATCAGTGCCATAGGAATCAACTGCACCGGGATTTTCCATGAACTGCTTATATGCAAAATGGTCAAGGATACCTGGTGTGGTGCCGTCATCATCAAGGTTCATCTTGCCGGGGTTCAGAATATTAAGTGGATCAAGGGCCTTTTTAATGCTACGCATTACATTAAGCCCCTCGCCAAGCTGCCTTTCTATATGGGGGGCCCTCGCAAGGCCAGTGCCATGCTCGGCAGTGATTGTACCGCCTGCCTCCAGCACTGCATTAAAAAGCTCTTCAGATGCGCCCTTAACCTTGTTCCAGTCATCCCTGCTTCTTACATCTGCCACAAAGGTGGTGTGGATATTACCGTCACCCACATGACCGAAGGATGTAATAAGTATGCCATACTTCTTTGATATGGCCTGTGCCTTTTTAATAGTTTCAGGGATACGCGTGGAGGGCACACCAAGATCTTCTGTAATGGAGATCATACGACACCCCGGCTTTATGCGCGAAAGGGTCGGCACCAGCCCGCCCCTTGCCTTCATCATCTCTTCCCTTTTTACAGGGTCATCACTCCATGTGAATTCCATACCGTCATGGCCCTTGCATATCTCTTCCATACGGGCCATATCCCTTTTGACCACTGGCTCTGCACCATCTGCCTCCATAAGAAGCATTGCCTCAATCCTGCTTGTATCCCTGCCAAGGGCCTTTTCAACAGCCTTGAGGGCGAAGTTGTCCATGATCTCACATGCAGCAAGCTTGATCCCTGATGTGGAGATCTCTGTAACTGCCTCAACCGCAGCATTGATACTGCCGAATATGGCCATTGCAAGGGCACTGTATTCGGGCTTTGGCATAATCTTTACCGTTATCTCGGTGATGATCCCAAGCGTACCTTCAGCCGCAGAAAAGAGGTGCGTAAGATCATAGCCGAGTGAGGTTTTCGGGGCGATGGTGCCTGTTTCAATGATCCTGCCATCTGCGAGTACAACCTTAAGCCCTTTTATATAATCACGGGTGGTGCCGTATTTCACTGCCCTGTGACCGCTTGCGTTTGTGGATACCATGCCCCCTATGGTGGCAATAACTTCACTTCCCGGGTTTGGCGGAAACATGAGGTTATCCTTTGAAAGCACCTTATTGAGATTATCGCATATAACACCTGTCTCAACACGGGCATAAAAATCCTTTTTATTTATCTCGATGATATTATTCATGAGATGGAGGTCAAGGATGATCCCTCCCTTTATGGCGAGCACTGCCCCTGTAACACTTGTGCCTGTACCCCTTGGTACGACAGGTATCTTATGCGCAGAGGCAAGCTTCATGATTTCAGAAACCTGCTCTGTTGTTGAGGCGAATACTATGGCATCCGGGATACCCTGGTGAACAGACATGTCACGTGAATAGCTCAGGCACTCTACACGGTCAGTGAAGATATTTTTATCGCCAACGATCTTCTTAATTTCATCTATGTAATTCATAGCGTGTTCCATATCCTAATCCTAGCCTTCTTTTAAAATATTAAATCACCGTCATTCCCGCGAAGCTTGCCCTCGAGAATTCGTGGGACGGGAATCCACTTGAATTAATTATATACAAAACAAATGGATACCCGTCTACACGGGCATGACGGCTTAATGCTGTTTAAGTTAAAAAATCTTGAACATATAATCCACTATTCTCACAGAGATTAACAATAAAATATTTTCTCCGTGTCCTCCGTGCTCCGTGGTAAAAAATCTTTTATTTTTTCATGTCCTTATACAGTACTCACCCCACCATCAATAACCAGACCTGTACCTGTTACAAACCCTGCCATATCAGAACAGAGCCACATAACCGCGGCTGCAATCTCTTCAGGCCTTGCCATCCTTTTCATGGGGTTTGACTCTATATACTTCTGCCTCATTTCCGGCGGTGCCTTTGCTATACCAGGGGTCTCAACCGAGGCCGGGCAAACGGCATTGATGCGAATACCCTTGTCTGCAAAATCATATGCCGCGGTTTTAGTAAGCCCCATAATCCCGTGCTTTGAGGCCACATAGGCATAAGAGCCGGATTCACCTAAGAAACCTGACATGGAAGCTATATTGACAATAACTCCGCCCCCCTGTTTCATCATGGCCTTAGTCTCATGCTTCATAC
This sequence comes from uncultured Desulfatiglans sp., assembly GCA_964499695.1. Classification (GTDB taxonomy): domain Bacteria; phylum Desulfobacterota; class DSM-4660; order Desulfatiglandales; family HGW-15; genus JAAZBV01. The sequence goes on along the minus strand of CAZCMD010000096.1, from coordinate 2,749 downwards.
AAAGAAACACCCCTTTGAGGTTAACAGCAATGATATTGTCCCATATGCCCTCATCTGCATCAGGTAAAAACTCATTACAGGGGTTATGGATACCTGCATTGTTACATGCATAATCAAGCCGGCCATTATCTTTAACAATACCTTCTATAAGGGACTTAACATCCTCAGCTTTCGATACATCACAGGGCCGGTATTCTGCCCTGCCCCCGTGACCTTTAATCATGGAGACAGTCTCATCAGCCCCTTCCTGTGAAATATCCGCAACTATAACATGAGCCCCATATTCACTAAATGCGATGGCAATGCTTCTTCCTATGCCTGACCCGGCTCCTGTTACAAGGGCGATTTTATTTTTCATGTCGCTTACCATTTATTCTTCTATATCAGCCCTTCAAGTAAAGACTCAACCCGCTGCTTCAAAGCTGCCTCATTAATCTCAAATACAATTGCCACCAGACTGACATGCAGGCTATTTATAGAAAGTTCTTTTATATCAACCTCTCCGCCCGTTGCAGATATCCTGCATACAGGGCCGTTAACACTAACAATCGCCTTGATATGGCCTGTTATGCCCCCCTGCTCTTCCACCCATTTGTCGAGCAGACCTGCTTCTAAAGCAAGCCTCTTTTTTATCTCCTCGAGGTCTCCTGTTATGCACCTGTTTGCAGAGCAGACAAGGGCGTTGTTATGAAAATCTATAGTGATTCCATCCGGTGGATAGACGCCCTGTTCAGCACCCTTGTGCGAAGCTTCATGCTGCCCGACTCCGCCTATGATATTTTTAATTAACCCCATACAGCCCCTTTACCTCGATAGCCAGCTTTTCCCAGAGTTGATCCGGCAACACATCTTTTGCGTTTGTTGATATGATTTCAACTCTGCTGTTGTAGCCTTGAATGCTTCTCTTCACCTCTTCAAGCTCATCATCGGTTACAAGGTCAGCCTTGTTCAGGAGTACCTTTGAACTCTCTTCCAGTTGCCCTGTAACAAAGGTCTCCATTGCCCTTGCAAGCCTTTTCCATCTCTTTGCATCAGCCACAGTCAATATATAGGGAGTAACTTCAAGCCTTTTTAAAATGATGTTTTTTATGCTGCCGGGGTGTGCTATGCCTGTTGCCTCTATGATCAGCCATTCAGGGCCAAGGTTTTCCTCTATGTTCCTTATGCTGTAAATAAGGTCGCCCGAGAGTGAGCAGCATGCACAACCGGAAAAGAGGTTATTTACAGAAAACCCCTCACCCGCGATCACCTTGTCATCAACACCCACTTCGCCCACTTCATTTTCTATGATAGCAACCTTTATTTCACCTTTTTTAGCCTGTTCCATATTTACAAGGTATCTGGCAAATTGTAACAGAACAGTTGTCTTGCCTGAACCCAGAAACCCTCCCAGAATTATAATCCTCAAAATCCACCTCTATTTTATTCTTAAGAGGTAATCAGGACGGGTACATATCCGCATTGATTACCTCTTTTTTGTATTACTATTTAGCCTCAACCTTTGGTTTACCATTATTAAGCGGTATGCTTTTAGGCATAGGCATCTGCATGCCGGGAGGTGATACACTCAGTGTATGGACATACCTTAATTTGCCATTCACAAGACGAAAGGTATGTGAATCGGGCATACCTTTTGCTGCATCCCCGAATCGACAGAAGATGTTTACCACACCAAGCTCTTCATCTACGATATAGCTTCTGCTTACGATAGACACATTGTCCGGGATACCGATATCACAGCCCGGCTCCTCTTTGGGTGCAGGCATACCGGGAAAGGGTTCAAGGGTGTATGCCCCGCCTTCAAGCCTTGCGCATGGCTTACCCCAGGGCACAACAACTTTTTTATCAAAAAATATATCAAGATAGGAATTGCCGGACTGTATCAGGTAACTTCTGCTGCTACGCTTATCCGGTGGCAGTGTATTCCAATCTTCCAGTTTGGAATATTTGAGATATTTTTCTGCATTAAAGAGCCAGTCATCCTTATCTGTAACAAGGGAATCGATCTCAGAGATCTTTCCATATTCAACTGTGAGCCTTGTGCCAATCACGTATGGATGGCCGCCTTCTGTAACGACTATCTCTGTAAATGATTTGCAGGTATCCGGATCGAGATAGCTGCGGCTGAAAGCAATGGGAAGGGCTGTATTCCATAACCCCTTTTCCTTTGTCACGGTCTCCATGTTTTCCATATACTTCACATTGTTTGCCAGGGCCATTTTGGAGACATCACCTGCTGCCTGCACAGCAATATAGCTGTCAACTGCTGTCTGAAGCATAGCCCTTGTGCAGCATGCCTTTACCGCCACCTTGGAATCCTTTGCGTCTGCGCTACCGGCTATAAAAAAGACCGTAGCAAAAAGCATGGAAATAATACCAACAATAAAACGTTTCATAATCCCCCCTCTTTGTTAAAAGTCGATAAGATATCATCAAGGCCTTTTAATGCCTGCGTGACCGGAAGCGCTATAATGTCACCCAAATATGGCGAAGATATGCCAAGAACATGCAAAAATCAACTCAAACACTTCAAACCCTCAAAAAGGAAGGCTTTCTGAGGGTTTGAAGTGATAAAATGCTTTTTATTTGGCACCTCACAAGAATTTGCTAGCATAGATAAGGCTTTAACACGATTTAGATTTCTACAACATCATAGTAGCGCTGAATAAATGGAATATGCCGCCACGATGGAGCTGATAAAAATGACGCATATATAGTGCTATTAATATACCGCACCTATGGTGCTTTT
>CAZCMD010000095.1:0-18265 GCA_964499695.1 uncultured Desulfatiglans sp. | reverse complement strand
TTCATAAATATGGCGTCATAAGGGCAGACATCCATGCAGAGCTTGCAGCCGGTGCATTTTTCAGGGTCAATAATGACAAGCCCATCTTCCCTCTTATATATTGCCTCCGGTTTACATGCCTTCATACAGGGGGCATCAGCGCAGTGCATGCAGAGCATGGGTACATAGGTTACCATAACCTTGGGCACGGTTCCCCTTACTGTCTCTTTTATTCCAAGCCAGAAATGGCCCGTATCGGGCTGAGGTTTTGCATAGGGAGTCCAGTCATTGCCCACATGCTCATCCTTGCACGCAATCTGGCAGGCGTAACAGCCGTTACATACTGAAAGATCAATAACAAATGCCTTCATTATTTTTCTCCTCCCTCTATCCATGCGTTTACACAAAGACCGGAAGCAGGATCATACTCCCTTTCAAATGCCTCCGGGTAGTCTCTTCTCCACTGGTCCATCTCCTCCATGCTCAATCTTTCCACCTGAACCAGATAGGAGGTTGTGGCCTGGCCAACTGCGTTTCTGGAGGATGTGCCTGAACCGGAGATGGTATTGATCGCCCCGCCACGGTCTATTTCACCTACTTTGATCATGTCGACCCTGGCGCCGTGATCCATGTATGCCACATTCGGACGGATCCTCTCTGTTACATAGGCGCCTGCGAGCACTATACCGCGCTCATTAAACACCTTGACTATGTCACCGTGTTTGATCCCTCTCTTTTCCGCCTCAGATGGGTGTATCCAGCAGGGCTCATACATGTAGCCATCCCAGCCCCTGATCTTGCATGTGGGCGCTTCTCTTGTCCACGATATATCATCGGCCTGTGCATGCACCCTCCACCTGCCATGGTTAGACATCAGTATTAGGGGGAACATCTTGGCCCGTTCGCTTGATAACCTTTCATCATGGGTAGGGCCCTTTTCGATCCATTTTGGTACCGGGGGCCTCTCCTTGTCATGGGGGAAATTCTTTGCAAGGGCCTCTGAATAGAATTCTAGTTTTCCGGTAGGCGTGGGGAGCGGGTTCTTCACCGGGTTATCGTAAAATTTTCTTAGCCCCGGAGAGTCATCCTCCCAGTCATCAGCCACGCTGTAGAGGTAGTAACCCTTTTCCCTGAACTCCTTCCATGTGGTGAGTTTGTCAAGGCGCATGTTCGTAAACATCTCCTTTTTCAGGTCTTCATCCGTCTTGCCGCCGGTCATGGCCTTTTCCATGCCCAGCTTCTTTGCCACCTCAAGAACCACCTCATAGTTGCTCTTGGATTCACCCACAGGTTCTATGGCCTGATCACACAGGGCAACGTTTGGGATAGATGTACCGCCCCTGATGCTCGATACTATGTCGCCTACCTCCATATGTGTATTTGATGGAAGGATAATATCTGAAAAGAGGGTATCATTTTCCATCCACGGATGCTGTGTTACCACACATTCTATCTTCGGGTTTCTTAATGCAAGCTCTGTTGCATTGCCGTTGTTCCAGCAGGTGGTGCGGCACGGGGTGTCAGACCATATCATATGGATCTCTGTACCGCCCTCCTTTTTCGGGATAGGGTATACATACTTCTTGAACTGATCCTTTGTATCTACCTCAATAGCGCCTGAGCCATAGAATGTCATGGGCTCACTGGCCTCAATTGCATCATGGATATATGTTTTTGGGATAAGCTGTTTCTGCCATGCATTGATTGTTGTAAGGCTTGGAGTCCTTAACCTGTCTGCAAGGTCAGGGTTCCAGAAGAATGTGCCTGATAAGCCGTTTGACCTTGGAAGCCCGAAATAGGTAATCTGGTGATGATGCCTGCCAGGGCCCCCAAGGCCCTGCATGCCTAGGAGACATACCTCTAACCGTCCGGGTTCATGGCTGAATGGCCCCCTTACATAACCACCCCCAAAATAGTGGGCAATTGATGTGATCTTTTTAGCGAACTGTCTGGCAAGCGCCTTGATTGTCCATTCAGGCACACCGCATTTTTTGGATGCCCATTCGGGTGTCTTGGGCACATCGTCTTCCTCTTCGCCCATCACATATGCCTTGAACTTGTCAATACCTACCACATGTGTCTTTACATATTCCTTGTTGTATGTGCCTTCCTTTATCCAGGTATAGGCTATTGCAAGCTGGAGAGCAGCATCGGTATTGGGGAGAACAGGTATCCATTTATCAGCATGAACCGCGCATCCATAATTTACATCAGGGCATATATAGACCTGCTCGATACCGGCCTCTTTCCAGAAGTAGGTGAGCCGGCTTGGCATCTGCCCTGTGAAGCCCCATGGTGTGGTCTCAGGGTCGCATCCCCAGAAGAGCACCATCTCAGCATGTTCTGTTGTATCCTTCACGATGTTTCCTGCCGGGAACATACCACCCTGGATACCCTGGCCCCATACATGTTTGGAACCCCAGTACCAGCCTTCCCATGAATCAGGGTTTCTTACCTGCTGTGTAAAGCCGCCCATCTTATCAAGGAGAGAACCTGAATGGCCATGAGGGGTATGTATGGTCATACACTCACCGTGGCCGTCACCCTGAACCAGTATCCCGTATGGGCCATACTGTTTATGAATCCTCTTTATCTCTTTTGCCAGGATATCGGTTGCCTCATCCCATGATATCCTTACATATTTGCTTTTTCCCCTGTTCTGGGGGTTTCTTTCACCATCAGGGTCCCAGTCGACCCTTTTCATGGGGAATTTTATTCTGTTTGGAGAGTACACACGTTTTTTATATGCAAGGGAAAAAGGGCCGGGAAGTGATTTCCATGGCTGTTCAAAGACCTTGCCGTTCCTTTTCATCTTCCATGTCTTAATATCCTCTTTTTTATATTTCCAGTCGTAATGGAAGGGCCTGACTCTTACGATCTTGCCGTCCTTGACGTCGACCACTCCCTCACTACTGCCCCCTAGAAGCCCGCCCAGACCCAGGGCCCTAATAACTGTTTTATCTTTAGTCTTCCGGGACGCCATATAAACCTCCTCTAATATAGTTGTTGTTTTAAGACATGTTCTATCTATACTACTAAAACTATATATTTTGCAACTACACTTTTAGACAGAAACCGGTTCTTTTATCAAAAAAACCCTGTCCTGTTCAAAAATATGTCGAACAGGAACAGAGTTCTAAAATAAGAAGAACCAGTATTTTAAGCCTTTCCTAATCCTTTTCTGTCAGGGCTGTTCTGCCCCCACCCAATTGTTGTACAGTTCCGTATTCTTCTGTCTTAAACACATTTTCCTGAAGATCCTCATCTTTACACGGGTAGATCTTGCAGAGCAGACATGTGAGATCCGGTGAACCGTACATCGGGTCAAGGTGGTCATTGCTTGTAAGTACATTGGGGTTTGATATAAAAACCCCGTGATATGTCGTTGGTGATTCTTCCGGGTAAAAGCAATTTGCAGTGGCCATCAAAACGCCCTCAAGAATGCCCGGGAACACACGGCATTTCTGCCTGATCTTCCCCCTTGGTGACTCTATCCAGATCCAGTCTCCATCTTTGATTCCATACTTTTTGGCTGTATTGGGATGGATCTGACACGTGGGATATTCCATAAAGCTCCTGAGCCACGGTATATTCCTGTACTGGCCCAGAAAATAGAATGGCTGTCTGTACCCGCTCGTCATAATAACCGGGTATTCCTTGTAAAGATCAGGGGTTGAAAGCGGGCTTTCACCGGGCTCCCTGTACTGTGGCAGTGGATCATACCCGAGCTCCTCAAGCCTCTTTGATACAAATTCAAATTTTCCTGTAGCAGTGGGGAACCCGCCGCCCTTTTTCCAGTAATCGGTTTTGTATTTATAATAGACCTGATCCTTGCCCCAGCAACCGCTTACCAGGTTATCACTGAACTTCTTCCAGTCCATGCTTTCACCCTTCTTTACCTGGTATGAGAGGCACTCCTCAACATCCTTGAACCAGTGCTGCGGGGCAATTCTTTTTCCGATTTCATTGAATATCCATATATTTGATTTTGCTTCACCTGGCGGTTCTACCACCTTGTTATGTGCCTCTATCATGAACCTGGGGTGCATATCATAGACATCGTCCATCTCAAGCCAATGTGCTGAAGGCAGTACTATATCTGCCGCCTGGGCCATTGGCCCCATAAGCTGTTCGCAGTGCACCATGAACTCCACCTTTTCTATGGCTTTTACCACCTCAGTTGTATTGGCCATATGTACAATCTGCTGTCCACCAACGCTGAACCATACCTTGATGGGCGCCTCTCCTGAAAGGATAGCCTTTACCATTGTGTCAGGGTTACATGTTCGGGCAGCTCCCATCTTGTATTTATCAATACCTATAATATGGCTTTTCATCTCGTCGGTTAAGGGAAGTTCAAGGAAAAAATCCTCTATAAGGCCTGTTTCAGGTAATACCCAGCTTATCATACTGCCGGGGCGTTCAATATTGCCGCATAGCCCCATGAGGCAGGTGATGGCCCTTAAGGTGTGCCCGCAGTTGGCCTGGCGCTCTAACGAGCTTCCCACCTGGATACAGCCGGGTGTATCAATGGCAAACATCCGGGCTGCCTGTATGATCTTTTCCTTTGGCACCCATGTTATCTCCGCAGCGCGTTCTGGGGTCATGGGCATGACCCTTTCCTTTAATTCCTCAAACCCGAATGTCCACTTTTCCACAAACTCCTTGTCCCAGAGCCCTTCGCTGATAATTACATTCATCATGGCAAGGGCAAGGGCGCTGTCTGTGCCTGGCCTCGGCTGAAGATGGAGTGTGGCCCTTGAAGCATAGGCAGTCTGCCTCGGGTCGATAATGATAAGGTTTTTACAGTAATCAAGGGACTGTATGAACCAGTTGCACATCTCAGAGTCTGCGCTGGATATTTCAAGCTGTTTTGCCCACATGATCTGGGTCTTGGGGAACTCTCCGCCCCAGCCGTGGTAATCGCAATATAGTCTGCCGTAACCTGTTACAAGGCCATAGAGGCCGAGCCTGGGGCTGTGACACACATAACCGGGTGTTATTACATTTGCTGTGCCTATTGATCTGGCAAGCCTGTGGGTATACCGGTTATAACCCCTTCCAGTGCCCTGTGATATGGCTATTGTATGAGGCCCGAAATTTTCTATTGCATCTTTCATCTTTTCTTCAATCGTATCAAGTGCCTCATCCCATGAGATCCTCTGCCATTGCCCTGATCCCTTGGGGCCTGTCCGTTTAATAGGATATTTTACACGGTAGGGGTTATCAATATGCTGAATGGCTGATAAGCCCTTTGCGCACATGGTGCCCCTTGTTAATGAATTGGGGTTACCTTCAATGTGCACTATAGCACCGTCTTCCGTTGTTACCTTTACTCCGCAGCCGCCGTGGCAGCTTATGCAGGTTGTATAATGTACTTTTCTTTCGCCCATTTAATTCTCCTTTATCTTTCCGGCCTTAGAAGACTATGCTCTTCGGCAATATGGGTTTATATATGCCCACCTTGAGGATGCAGTATTTTAATGCGAAGGCGCCTGCTGTGTGTCCTATAATTGCAATAACAAGAAGTAAGGTTGTTACATCTCCGGTAAACATGCTTATAAAAGATATCGCAAGTGGCATGACAATACCGAAAAGGACAATTCCGAGCCAGAAAATGGCAGCCACACGCCCCATCAGAAGTTCCTTGACAGACAATTCCGCAGTTGCAGACTGGTATGATGCATTCATCAGATAGGTTCCAAGAAGCACGGCATTTACCCCGAGTACGATCCGGCTGGCATATTCAAGGTTATGGAAATACTCAGGGCCATACACACCAACGCCTCCGGCTAAAAGCCCGATTCCCATAACAAGGGCAAGACCGTCAGCTATGCCTGCATTCAATATTACAATAGGAAGGATGCCAGTGTTCCAGAATGGAATACTCTTGCAGTAGCTCATCATAAATCCGCAGTAGATTCCCGTAAGTACAACAAAGAACCCGGCTATAATCTTGAGGATAACATCTGCGTAATAAACCATATTATGGGCCTGTCCGCTTGCAAGAAAGTCAGTGCCAAGTATATATGATGTAATGAGCTGGGCAAAACCAAACATGCTGAAAAGCACTGTAAATACCACGCCCCTTGCTATCCATGATGTCCGCCACGCCCCTGAAAATGGGGGCATTGTCCTCCAGAACCTCAAAGGTTTGCCAAGATATAAAAGATGAAGGGGAAGCTTTAAGAGCATTACAATAAGATACCCTGCAAGTGCGCCCCACCAGCTATCAACAAATATTGCAATCAGATAAAGACCTGTGCCAAGGGCAGAAAAAACCTCAGAAAGCCACACAAGGATCCCCTGTTTTTCGATCCACTCTTTCTGCTGCATGGGTTTAACCATCCATTCATGGGTTATCATCCATTGACGAGAAGTTTGAGTTCGCATATTTCCCTCCCTTTTTTACGCTAAGCCGTCAAAACGTTTTTTGGCGTCAGCATCAACTGAACTTAAGTGCTGCATGTGACTACCGGTCTGTGCTTGCAGAGGGGCCTTGTTTGACTCCTTGCCACCAATCTTGCCATCAACATAATACACCGAAGGCTCTGTGCCATATTCTGGCTGTAGAGTAAAACCTTTACGCTCCCTGATAAGCACTGAAACAGCACTGTCAGGATCATCCAGGTTACCGAATGTCATGGCGCGTGCCTGGCAGGTATTCACGCAGGCGGGTGTGGCATCACGGTCTTTTCCGGGTATTAAACCCTTTTCCCTTCCTGCATCTATTTTTTCCACACAAAAATTACACTTTTCTGTTGTGCCCACCTGATGCGGGTAAAGTTTCTTCCCCTTCTTTTCAAACCCGGTCAGTTCGTAACCGGGGAAATAACCCGAGTCCTTTTCCTTTGACAGGAAATTGCGGTTCTGGTACGGGCATGCAATAACGCAATAGCGGCAGCCGATGCACTTGTTGGAGTCTATTACGACTATCCCGTCTTCTCTCTGTGTTGTTGCCTCTGTCGGGCAGACCTTTACACAGGGCGCTTCCTTGCACTGATTACACCTTACAGGAAAGGTGGTCAGTTCAGGCTTCCCGCCCACATCGGTCTCAAGGGCCAAAAGCCTTGGCCATGTAATGTGTAAAGGAAGGAAGTGTTCAATCCTGCAGGCTGCCACGCATGCATGGCATCTGGTGCATTTAACTAGGTCTATTACCATTCCCCATCTCATAATTTTCTCTCCTTTTCCGATATACAATCCGCCAGTAAACTACTATGAGGTACTGGCTAAAAGTTTTACATGCAGAAATAAAACTAAGAGATTATACTTTCAGGTATATGAGTTGTCAATTGTTAAATGTAAAAACGTATTACATTTTCAAGCCCGAATTATGACGCATCTTTGCAGATATTTTCTAATTATTACTTATTTTAAATTAGTTTTACAAGACAGGAAAACCTGGTCTGAAATGCATCCTAATGACTTAAACCTGAAAAAAGTCATTCAAGGTTTCAGGTGCAAAACTAAAAAACTGCATTTGGAGTGACTAAAAACAGACAGAAAATAACATTTTGGCACTTTTCAAAAGGGGGCAGGAATATTTTGAAAAAAAATATTTTTTTATTATCAGGCCTGTGCTTCAGTCTCAGCCTTTTCATCCAGTCGCTTCATGATCATATCTTTCATCTGTTGACCGGCGTTTATGCCCTGGTCATTTTTGTCTGCCTTTTCAGAGAACATAGCAAGAAGACCGGTGAGGTAATCATCCATCATTGAGCGTACACTGTCATTGGATTTCCCGGATTTTTTAGCTGATTTCAGTATGGTATCAAGGGCATGATCCATCTTTGCCCATTCGCTACGGCCTTTTCGCCCTTCACCTTTTGATTCATCAACACCAGCCACAATGACCTGTGCCTGTTCATAACTCATGGATTCCTCAACCCTGATAGCTGCATCAAGGCTTGAAAGGGAATCAAGACCAACAAACTCTTGTGCCAGTTTATTAAGGTCATCCACACTGCCTGTAAAGGATTTTTCCATAAGGGATTCTATAGTCTTTACGGCTGCGAGGACATCTTCATATTCCTCTTTGTCCAGATCACCGGTAATGGAAAGGGAAAGGCTGCTGCTTAACTTACTCGCGTACTCATAACCCTCTGCCTTGAGAGATGCAGACCCTGAACGTAAAAGCCCGCTGTATGTCGTGTAGCTTGATTCAAGGCTGTTTGAAGATGAGATGGTTACCCTGTCACCGTCATCTGTGACAATGGTGATATCCGCGCTGTTAGTTTTAGCGTAGTTTCCCTGTACATAGTTGAACTGACCGGCAGAATACCCGTCAAAACCATACTTATTATAATTGCTATTTGTTAAACCTGTTGCGTTCATAATGAATCCTCCTCCCCAGGCAGATTCTTTTTGGATACCTTCCTTATCGGCAATACATTTGTTTTCATTGATAAATAAAAGATGTTAAAAAAGTGAAAGGATTTTAATTATAGAATTTATCCGTGCTCTCCGTGTCCTTGTATTGTTGAAATGACAGACTAAAATTGAACCGCAAAGACGCAGCCGCCTTCGCCAAGGCTACGGCGCGCCAGGGAAGGCTCTAAAAAACAAAAATTATTTATTGATAATATAATAAAAAGATTTTCTCCGTGCTCTCAGTGTCCTCTGTGGTGAAAGAGATTACCGGCATTGTTGCCTTTTATCTTATTGATATTTTCCGGTGCAATACCTGTGGTCTCAATCTCTTTAAAATACCTGCCGGGTTTTATAAGGGGATAATCCGAACCAAAGAGGATTTTATCATACCCGATAATTTCACCTGCTGTTTTGTAGATTGCCGGGTCATAGAGGAATGGAGAGGCGGCAGTATCAAACCAGACATTCTTAAATGCCTCCTTCATCTCTTTTTTAAGCAGGGCATAAAAAAAGATACCCCCACCCCAGTGGGCAAGGATTATTTTATTATCCGGATATTTCTTAATAAAACTTTCTATCTGTTTCTGGGTAATTGGTTGTTTACCGGGGTATTGATGCCCTACCGGTTCATTAACATGCATAAGGAGCGGGGCACCATACTCCCGGCACACCGCCATAACATCATCCATCTTTAAGATAATCTCATCTGTCAAAGGTGAGTCATATACTGCAAGCTCACCTACGCCCTTAAGCCCTGCCTTAAAACACCTCTCCGCCTCTTTTGCTCCTTCAGATGAAACAGGGTCAAAACAGCTTAATCCGGTCATGCGGGCAGGATGGGTGGAGACAGACTCAATAATATAGTCGTTGTGCCTTTTGAAATTTTCAGACTTCTTCCATGGAAACCCGAACACAACTGAAACATCCACATCATCTGCATCCATATTCTGAATAATGCTCTCTGCATCCGCCATCTTTGATGAGCTATTACTGTAAAGCATCTCAAAGGCGGGTTCATCTGCAAAAAATGCCTCTCTTTTATCCCGGAAGATCGCCGGAAATATATGGGTATGTGCGTCTATAATCATTTAAACAGTTCTTCAATAATTTTAGGCACCGCCCCTGGTGAAAAGCCTGGTATTGTTACTATTATTTTACCTTCCTGGTTGATTATATGCATGGTTGGTATTGCAGCAGGGGAATCACCATAATAGGCGCTGCTCACAGTACCATCATCCCTCATCACAGGGTAATTTATACCAAATGTCCTCATGAACTTCTGTATCTGGCCATCATCAGCCTGTGAAAGGGTATCCATTGAAACACCAAGCACAACAAGCCCCTTATCCTTATATTTCTCCTGAACACGGACAAGCTCCGGGATAGAGAGCATACAGGGTCCGCACCATGTTGCCCAGAAATCCAGAAGCACCACCTTGCCCCTGTACTTGGAGAGAGTGATATCTTCACCGGTCATTGCTTTTAATGTGAAATCCGGGGCATCTACAGTCTCAGGTTCCGGAGCACAGGCTGCCAGGGTTAATAACAGCAGCATAAAGAAAATACCGGCCAGTCTTACTATACAGTTATATTTCATTTTTACTCCCTTGATTAAAGCTATAAGTATATCAAGCTACCCCTTGCCACAAATTTATGCTTTGTAGAATGATAAATTTAAACTATAATTCAAAATACTATTTTTTCACAGGATAGGGAACATCTAAAATATAATTATGGGGTTAAAATGACCTGCAAACTAAAAGCCTTGATAATTGTTGTTTTTATTTTTCTATCCATCTTTAACTTATATGGTGAAAACATGATAAAAGCAGATAGTGTTACAAAAACCAGACCTGCATCGGTTGCAGGGGCCTTTTATCCGGGGGAAAGGGATGAATTAAAAAAGACGGTGGATGCCCTCATTAAAAATGCCGAAAAAGCAGATTCCACCGGAACAATATACGCTGCAATGGCGCCCCATGCAGGGTATGTCTACTCAGGTTATATTGCAGTACAAACATTCAAAAATATCTCAGACATCCCATTTGACACCATCGTTATCATAGGTCATGACTCATTTCAGGATGCAGTTGCCTACACATGCCCTGTTGATTTTTTTGAGACCCCGCTTGGTAAAATCCCGGTTGATAGAGAGATGATGGAAAAGCTAGAGGATTTTAACAAAGGAATAAAGCCTGATATCTCAATCCACATGGATGACCACACTATAGAGGTACAGCTACCCTTCCTGCAGGCGATGAATAAAAATTGTAAAATTGTACCCATCATGTTCGGGCTCCCTTCACCTCAAAACTGTAAAATACTGGCTGATGCCATAAAACAGGCAGCAGGTAATAAAAAGGTGTTTGTGCTCGCAAGCAGTGATATGTCACACTACCCCACATATGAGGGTTCAAACAAAATAGATAATATTACACTGGACAAGATAAAATCCATGGACATTAACCTTTTTCTCAAACATGTCTACAACCAGATGCAGGAGCCGCAAGTGTCTGGGCTAAAGACCGCCATATGCGCAAGCGGGGGTGTGGGTACGGCCATGCTGTATGCAAAGGAGATGGGTGCGGATACAGCGCTGGTGTTAAAACATGCCAACTCGGGTGATGTGACCGGGGGTGACAAAATCAGGGTGGTCGGGTATTCATCAGTGCTGTTCATTAAGAGATAAGCCCCATCACCTCTTTCATATACAGGATGACCATTTTTGCCTGATTCAATTGTATGCCTGATAATTAAGGAAGGATAGACTGAATTACTGACCATGCCTCAGATGCTCCCCCATACCGGATACGACCAGATGACAGATGAAGATCTGATCAGATACTCGCTTCATGATGAAAATGCATTTTACATCTTGATGAAACGATATGAGCCTGCATTGCTCCGCTATATTTACAGGATCACACAGGCCAACAGGGAAGAGGCAGAGGACTTACTTCAGGAAATCTTTATAAAGGTATATCGCAACATCAACGGGTTTGACATCAACCTTAAGTTTTCAACCTGGTTGTACCGGATTGCCCATAATGAGGTCATCAGCCAATACCGCAAAAACAGGAAATATCGTTCTGAGCTCAACATTGATGATGCAGTTAACGATTCACGGTTACTTGTCAATTTCCTGACCGATACATTTAATATGGAATCTGATTACCTGTTGAGAGAAATGGGTGCGGAAGTAAGAAAAGACCTTGAGAAACTGGCCCCGAAATATCGTGATGTCCTTGTGCTGCGTTATCTGGAGGATTTAAGCTATGAAGAGATAGGCGATATCATTCAAAAACCTTCGGGCAGTGTGGCGACCCTGTTAAACCGGGCCAAAGAAAAGTTTAAAAAGCTTGCGGAACAACACCAATTAGAGAGGAAATAACAGAATTATGAGGGATATCAGCAGAGAAGTACTTGATAAAATAAAGGAGGAGGGCATTGTACCCCGCCCAAAAAGGTATTTTATTTTAAGGCGCTCTACAGTCTGGATACTCTTCTGCTTCTCAATTATCCTGGGGAGCATTGCAGGCAGCACTGTTATTTTCCGGGTTAAAAATGCAGAGTGGGATCTGTTCCACCATTTCAAAGGTAATTTGCTGGAATTTTTGCTGATATATACCCCATATTTCTGGGGCATCTTTATGATCTTTTTTTCTGTTGTTGCCTATTATTATTTCAGGCAGACACAAGGCGGTTATCGTTTTCGGGCCATAACAATTGTTATCTTAAGCCTTTTGATTTCTGTTGCCGGGGGTATGGGCATATACTCGGCAGGTATATCTGAACGTATGGAAACGGTTTTTGAAGAGAAGCTGCCTTTTTATCATGGCGTTTCCTTCCATAGCCGAAAGGTCTGGATGTCACCGGATAAAGGTCTGCTTGCTGGAAAGATATCAGATGTCACAAAGAATGGATCATTTCTCCTTAATGATCTGGATGGCAACGAATGGCATATCAATGCAGAAGGTGCCGTATGGCGCAGCAGATTAACCCCTTCAACAGGCATTGAGATAAAATTGATCGGCACCAGGATCGGCCCGAAGAGCTTCAGGGCAAATGAAGTGCGCCCGTGGCATGGCAAGAAAAAGCGGGGCGCAAAGAATAGGCCCAATTAATATTTTTTAAAAAAATGAAAGAAAATTGAGATGCGTTTCGTATTACCTGTTAAACGCCGGTTATGACATGTATGCATTAAACCGGGCTATTATCGTAAAGATATAACAGTTAACCTTTTACAAAGGAGATATATTATGAAACGTATACTGACAATAGCACTGCTTTCCATCTTTCTTCTGGCCATTGGCACATATACCTATGCCCAGGGAGGTGGAAAAGGATATGGCAGGGGAAATGGTGGGCAGGCAGGCAGGGGAATGAATTATGTAGACAAGGACGGAGATGGTAAATGTGACAACATCGGTCAGCAGGGAACCGGAAAAGGATATCATAAAGGTTACCGGAACAGGGCAAACAATACCCCTGGCACTGCATCTGCACATGGCCCTAATTTTGTGGATAAAGATGGGGACGGGGTATGTGACAATTTCAAAGAAGCAAAATAATCTGTTCTAAATTTATTTCTTGCCTTTTTATGGCTGAGGCCCTAAAGATGGGCCTCAGCCAATAACATTTAATAATATAAAAAATATGGAAACTCAGACTCGTATCTTAATCAGCCCATTCGAAGCCCTGGTAAGTAACACAATATCAAGGCCCCTTGTTGAACATATTTATACCGCTGATCCGGCAGCCCATGTGTGGAACGGGAGGATATACATATACCCATCACACGATATAGATGCAGGCATCCCGGAAAATGATAATGGTGACCATTTTGACATGCGGGATTACCATGTGCTTTCCATGGATTGTATTGATGGCAGGGTTACTGATCACGGTGTTGCCCTTGCTGTTAAGGATATCCCCTGGGCAGGGCGCCAGCTCTGGGACTCTGATGCTGCGTATAAGAACGGCAGATATTTTTTATATTTTCCTTTAAAGGATAAGGAGGATATATTCCGCATAGGCGTTGCTGTGAGTGATAAACCTGAAGGCCCGTTCGTACCTGAAGCAGAACCGATAAAAGGGAGTTTCAGCATTGACCCGTGTGTGTTTAAGGACAGTGATGGAGCGCACTACATGTATTTTGGCGGTATCTGGGGCGGTCAGCTCCAGCGCTGGTACAAAGGGAAATATGATCCAACAGGGCCGTTTCCCAATGCTGATGAGCCAGCCATTCCACCGTTTGTTGCAAAGCTGAGTGATAACATGCTTGGGTTTATTGAAACACCAAGACCGGTCAAAATAATTGACAGGGCCGGAAACCTGCTGCTTGCCAGTGATGAAGACCGCAGGTTTTTTGAGGCATCATGGATGCATAAATATAATGGCAAATATTACTACTCATATTCAACAGGTAACACCCACTATCTCTGTTATGCCACGGGCGATAACCCTTACGGGCCGTTTACATACCAGGGGAAGATACTAACCCCTGTGATCGGCTGGACCACACATCATTCCATAATAGAGTTCAATAATAAGTGGTATCTCTTCTATCATGACTGCACGGTGTCAGGCGGCAAAACGCACCTGCGTTCTATCAAGGTAAGTGAACTGAACTACAATGATGACGGGACAATCCAAACCATCCACCCATATGGTGATTTATCACCGGTGTGGTAGCCTATAATATTTATGGGGTTTGTTATTTAGGAACAGCCTGACAGGCGAGTATTAATTTTGAATATTGAATCTGTAATTTTGAATATTGATTCTTGAACCTTGAATCTTCAATCTTGAATCAATTGCTCATTGGTAACTGTTTATTGATAATTGATCACTGATATTTTCCTTGATTTTCCAACCCATTAGTTTTAAACCAACACCATTACAGCTTTTCGTTTTCAAAAAGTTTCAGTATTTGCCCGCTTTGCGCGGGTTTAATATTTCATAGTAACAATGATTTAAAAGCATATTGAAATGTTTCTAAATAAAGAAATATTGCAGGCAGTCCCAAAATCTAGAAATGTCTATATATAGAAACTTTTTTTTAAACCGGCTCTAGATCGGTCAATAACATGTTAGAGAAGACTATGATACAATTAGAACATAACATTACATTTAAAGATTATTTGAAAGCTCATTATTTAAACATGAGGCCAAGGCCATTTTTAAAGTACACTGGTATCGTTTTATTAATGCTTTTTTGTGTAACTGCTGTATTTGCTTTTATAGATCTTTGTAAAGAACATGATACATTTTTTCTCTATTTCTTATTGCCCGGCATTTATATTATTTTTTATTTTTATTTCTTAATGCCCAAAAAAATAAAGAAGATTTACAATCAGGAAAATTCTAAAAATATCTTTACAACAACTACAATTACAGATGAAACATTACATCTAAAATCTGAATTTACAGATACCAAAATTCCTTGGAACAAATTTATTAAATGGAAGGAAAATAAAAAACTAATTATAGTTTATTCGAATGACGTCTTATTTCTTATTTTTCCTAAACATATTTTTAACACACAGGCAGAATGGGAGTCATTTAGAAATATTTTAGGCAAAATTTTAAAAAAAGATTTCTAACAAAACCGGCTTCAGGTTACAGCGTAAAAACCGCGCTGCCCTTGAGCCGAAGCGTTGAAGCTGTCGAAAAACTCTGTTGAAAATATTTTCTTATGCAGTAACGAAAAAATGGCTTTCAGAATTGAACGACAATCGACGTTCATGAGTTGGGTAATGGCATAAGGATTCCTGAAAATATGATTAATTTCGACTGAAAGACTTTTTCGACAGTCTCGCTAGCTTTAATCACAAAACGGAGTTTGTAATATGAGGCGGTTTACGAATTATCTATCATCAGACGAGCGAATTCGACGGCTTGAAGATGATCTGTATAGTACGCGCAGAACTATTATCGATCTCATGCCGGAGCCCATTGCAAAGGCCCTCGCAAGCTACTATGGGTGCGAGACGCGCAAGGAGTCATACACGTGGGAAAACCGGACGGTGGATTTCATTATTTCTCAGGCGGATATCTTGAAACCAGAGGAAGGATCTTACCAGTCGGATCGTGCATATTGCCCCCTTTGTGGTCAAGGAAGCTCCAGCCCTTACGAGCGAGGCTTCAGTGTTCCTGAGGGGCTGCGAAGACATCTCGAGGGTTGGGGCAATACGCATCGGTGTTCGGTTATGGATGTAGCCCTGAATCTCGCACGCGATTACTGGGATCGCCAGTTCAGCGAAGCAGAGAAACAAGAACAAGTAGCCAAAGGTAAGCAAATTGCAGACCGACGCAAATCTGAGTTTCTCTACCGAATCGATCCAACATCAGACCCACTTCTAGTCGATGAGGGCATAGGATACGGTGGCGTTCCCAGGGATGAAGCTCACCTTGAATGGGCTGAGCAGCGAGTGAAGTCTTTAGGTCTCACTGTAAGCACTGAAGATAGAATAAAGACGTACTGTGAGGAATTGAATGCTCACGTTGTTTTCGCCGATATCAGATCCAACGGTCGTATTGATTTCAGGGTATACGAGAAGCCATTGGCGAAGAAGAAGGGGCGTTATCTGGGACCCGCCTACCGCTCTTTCTATATACTGGACAATTGGAAGCATAACCTCACAGAAAAGTACAGACTCCGAATAACTGAGCTAACCAGGGTTTCTACTGGACCCGAATAAGGCCTCGCGCCAGTGAAACCTATCATTGTACATGGATAAAAAATGAATGAAAAACCCAAAATAATAGCAGCAAATTATTGTATAAGTTTTATTGATCTACTTGGACAAAGTGAAGAATATAAAGGTCAAGGCCTATTGCCAAAGTTTAATAACAGTGCAGAAGAAGAACAATTCTATGAGAAAATTAGAAAAACAATAACGCCAATTTATCGTATGCAAGAAGACGCCTCAAGTTTTCTTAACTCAGCACTTAGAGGTGATAATACCATCAAGACAGAACTACCACCTGAACTCCACGATGCTTTTGATCATATGGGAGAAGTTCATTTAGTACAACAAAGATGGTCTGATGGTTTAGTTTATTTTTCTTCTTTAATGCGTGGAACAGTTAGCTGTCCAGTTGTTTCTATATTTCATATGTTTGGTACTGTTGGTAGCTTGTGTTTTCTTGGGCTTTGTAAAAAAAGTCCACTAAGAGGTTCAGTTGACATATCGTGGGCAGTTGAATTGCATCCTGGTGAAATATATGGTGCAGCTGTAGCAAATGCATATTGTTTAGAGAGCAATATTGCCCAATATCCAAGAATCGTAATCGGCGAAAGACTTATTGATTATTTGCATGTAAATTCTTTAAATCCCAATGAAGATGTTTACAGTAAACTGAACAAACTATTAGCAGACATCTGTTTAAGCATGATTGCAATTGACTTTGATGGCAATGGTTTTCTCGACTACCTTGGAGGACCATTTAAATCAAATATAACAAAAGGTTTGCACAGTGATTTATTTCAACTCGCATATCAGTTTATAAACGATCAATTGGAATTAAATTATAAAAAGAAAGATACTAAACTTTCGATGCGATATAATCATTTATTAGCATACTTTGAGTCTTATAAGGGATCCATTGAACAAGACAATGCCCAACCCTTATAAGGACTCCGGGTGACAATAGTAAATAGTGAGGCTAGGGGTCAGATCTCCGATTAGCTCATGTTTTGATAAAGAGAAAAGGGTAAAAGAGGTTATATTTATGTAAGATCGGGGTCTGCCCTTGACTTTAGACAGAATTTATAAACCTATCAATAATAAATGGGGTATCCAATAAAGGCAGGTTTGAATACAGGGAGGGGCAATGATGCATCGGTTAATTATTAGCTCATAATTATTCTCACACTTATTAATGGTTGCAGTAAAATCAATAGTTCAAACCAGCAAGGTAATATCATTGAACATTTTTATAAAACATATCTAAGCAAACGGACCGGAGGGCTTCCACATGGGCAAAATCTTGAAGAGTTACGCCCATTCTTGAGTGACAACCTCAATTGTCTGATCAATGAAGCACTTGACCAATCAAAGCCATTATCGTATTCTTTGCTAACAAATCATATTTGGAGCTTAATATGACAGATATAATAGTCCAGTTACCCGAATCAGCCTTTGCTGCCTTGCGTAAAGACCCTGCTGAATTTGCTACAGAAATGCGTATTGCCGCATCAGTCAAATGGTATGAAATGGGTTTGATCTCTCAGGAAAAGGCAGCCGAGATAGCCGGGCTATCACGTATTCAGTTCATAAACGCCTTGAACCGACTTCATGTATCGCCACTTCAATATACACAAGAGGATTTAGTCGGAGAACTTAAAGATGCATATTGACAGGGTTGTAATTAATGCATCACCACTGATTATCCTTTACAAAGCAAATTTGGAAAATATTCTACCCAAGCTGTTCAATGATATCCATGTCCCGAACGCGGTATTATCTGAAGTCACCAATTCAGATTATGAAGAAGAGGCTGTGTCTGGCATTATTAATGCTGAATGGGTAAAAGAAGAAAAGATAAAAATACTTCCTGATATATCTGCCTGGGACCTCGGAATTGGAGAATCTGAGGTGTTGACATTTGCATTACAGAATCCCGATTTTTACGCCGTTATTGACGATAAGACCGCGCGTCGTTGTGCAAAAACATTTGGAATCAAAACCATTGGAACTGGTGGGCTAATCGTTCTGGCAAAGCGAAGAGGGTTAATAACATCTGTGAGACATGGACTGGAAAAGCTTCGCCAATCGGGCTTATGGATATCCGATGAATTAGAAAATCTATTTATTAAAGAGGCTGGTGAAAAGTAGAGAGGAGGGTCAAATCTCCGAATAGCTCATGAAAATAAAAGCGGTGAGTGTCAAGCCTACACTTCTCATAG
>CAZCMD010000094.1:0-18715 GCA_964499695.1 uncultured Desulfatiglans sp. | reverse complement strand
GCCTCCTATGGGGATGGGCTTGATCTCCCTGATGAACTTGCCGCCATCCTGAATAAAAACAGTATTGAAAAACTTTACAGCCACCAGGCAGAGGCCATAAAAAGGATTAGAAACAGGGAAAATATAATTATCTCCACCCCTACTGCAAGCGGCAAGAGCCTTATCTATAATCTTGCTATACTTGAAAACATATTATCAGGCAAAAACAGCAAGGCGCTCTATATATTCCCTTTAAAGGCCCTCGAACAGGATCAATATAAAACCCTTGCGGGGTACTTAAAAAATATAAAATCCAGAAAAATAACCGCTGACATATATGACGGTGACACAACCCAGTACCGCAGGCAGAAGATACGCTCAAAGATGCCTGACATCATCTTTACAAACCCTGACATGCTCCATATGGGTATCTTACCTGTCCATGAAAGGTTCAGAGAGCTTTTTACAAATCTGGAATATGTGGTGATAGATGAGGTGCACACATACAGGGGCATATTCGGTTCTCACATGAACCAGATAATAAGGAGGCTGAAGAGGGTCTGCAAAAAATATGGCTCAAACCCCAGGTTTATCATGCTTTCTGCCACCATCAATAACCCGGGGGCCTTTGGCAGGCTTCTTATTGATGACAGTGTAAGCGTCATAGATACAGGCTGTTCACCAAGGGCAGATCAGTATTTTATGTTTCTGAACCCGGACACAAGCTCCAATTTTTCTGCGGCCAGGCTCTTCGGTTACTGCATACAGGCAGGTTTTCGGACTATCGTATTCACCCAGTCGCGCCAGGTGACAGAACTCATACACATATGGACATCACGCCTTTCTCCTGACCTGAGGCACAAGGTTAGTTCATACAGGGCAGGGTTCATGCCTGAAGAGAGGCGCGAGATTGAAAAAAGACTTGCCACAGGCGACCTCCTGGGTGTTGTCTCCACAAGTGCGCTGGAGCTGGGTATTGATATAGGTAACCTGGATATCTGCATACTTGTTGGTTATCCCGGAACTATTATAAACACATGGCAGAGGAGCGGAAGGGTGGGAAGGTCTGGCAGGGAATCCATGATAATAATGATTGCCAAGCCGGATGCCCTTGACCAGTATTTTATTAAACACCCGGATCACCTTTTTGAAAGGTCCTATGAGGCAGCCATACTTGATCCTGACAATGAATATGTAGTGAGGTCGCACCTGCCATGCGCGGCAGATGAATTTTTGATAAGAGAGGAAGACAGCCTGTACTGGCCCAATAACCTTAAAGAAAACCTGGAGTACCTTGAAGCAAAGGGTATGGTCATCCGATCGTCTGATGACCCTCCTTCATGGCGTTCTGAAAAGGATCATCCCCATAGAGAAGTTAATATCAGGAGTGTTGGAGAAGGTTATACCATATTTGACAGGGGCACCGGCGCTGCAATAGGCACAATAGATGCCATGAGGGCCTTCAAGGAGTGCCACCCCGGTGCCATATACCTCCATATGTCAAAACAGTATGTTGTTGAGACCCTTGATATAGATCACAGGGATATAATAGTGAGAGAAAGTGACCTCAACTACTTTACGAGGGTGCATACTGACAAGGATACAGATATTATAGAGATAAAAAGGAGCAAACCCGAAGGCCAGTTTATAGTAAAGGAAGGGACAATAAGGGTAACAGAGAGGGTTACAGAGTATGAAAAGCGCGTGCTCCCGGGACAAGAACTCATTGGCGTCTTTCCCCTTGACCTCCCTGAACAGACATTTGAGACACACGGCTTCTGGATAGAGATTGACCCTGTTATAGATCAATTGATCCTTAAGATGAACCTCCAGCTCATGGGAGGGATACATGCCATAGAACATGGTGCAATCGGTATATTCCCCCTGTTTGCCCTGTGCGACAGGAATGATATAGGAGGCATCTGTTACCCCTTACACCCCCAGACAGAAAAGACCTCCATATTTATTTATGACGGTCACCCCGGTGGAGTCGGTCTTGCAAGAAGGGGTTTTGAAATCATAGCCGAATTATTAAGAAAGACCCATGATCACATTAAGTCATGCGCGTGTGAAGATGGCTGCCCATCATGCATACACTCCCCAAAATGCGGTTCAGGCAATAACCCTCTGGATAAGAGGTCTGCCCTGACAATTCTGGAATATCTGCTTGGTGACATACCGGTAGAGAGTTTCTATGTCTCAGATGATGCAGAAATAAATACAAAGTTGCCAGAAGAAGACGCATCAGAACAGGAGACCCCCCAACATAGAATCCTCTTTTTTGATCTGGAGACACAGAAACTTGCACAGGAGGTAGGTGGCTGGAACAGGTGCCACCTTATGCGTATATCCGTAGCTGTTGTTTATGACAGCATTGAAAAAGAGTTTTTTACATACACAGAAGATAAGATCGATGAAATGCTTAAAAGGTTTAAGAAGGCTGACCTTATAGTGGGCTTTAATACAAAAGGGTTTGATTATAAGGTGCTGGGTGCATATACCAGTATAAATCTTTATGATCTGCCATCTTTCGATATCATGGAGGATTTGTATAAAAGGCTCGGTTTCAGGCTGGGGCTTGATAATATTGCAAAGGAAACAGTGAACCATGGTAAATCAGCAGACGGTCTCAAGGCCGTGGAGTGGTTTAAAAAGGGGGATATTGAAAGCATAAAAAAATACTGCATACAGGATGTAACAGCCACAAGGGATCTTTTCTATTATGGCCTTGAAAAGGGGCACCTTTATTACAGGGACAAAAAGTATAATAGGAAGGCAAAGGTTGATGTGGACTGGGAGCTTGATAAGATAGGTGTAAGGTGTGAGCAATAAGGTATACGGTGTACGGTTTGCGGTATAATGTAGAAGGCACAGGGCGCAAGGCCCAGGGTACAGGGTAAGAGATGAACCTTTTCACTGAACTTATAGAGATCATATACCCCAAAAAATGCCATATCTGTCTTGATTTTCTTGATGACAGTGAGACAAAACTCCCGGATGTATGCGATAACTGTTTTACAAGCTTCCCTGCACTTACTCACCCTTTCTGCTCCATATGCGGGGTGCCATTTGCATCAAAGGTGGAGGAGGATCACCTGTGTGAAAAATGCATCCGCACAAGGCCCTTTTATGATGAATTAAGGGCGCCATATCTTTATGAAGATAAAATCATGGAGGCGATTCATCGGCTGAAATATTCAGGCAAATCATATCTTGCAAAATCCATGGGGCGCATCCTTGCAGACTTTTTAAAGGAGAGGATAAGTGATATAGAGGGAATGATCATGATACCTGTGCCGCTCCATAAAAGAAAACTCAGGCAGAGGGGATTTAACCAGAGTGTGCTTCTTGTAAAATCAATAAGCAGGTTGCTTAACCTGGAAACAGATTACTTCACACTTATGAGAATAAGATATACAGAGACCCAGACAGGGCTATCATTGGAAGAGAGACGAAAAAATGTAAAGGGGGCATTTGAGGTAACTGACAATACCGTTCTCAAGGGAAAAAGTGTTATACTGGTGGATGATGTAGCCACAACAGGAAATACTATTAACGAATGCGCCAGGGTATTGAAAAAGGCGGGGTGTGAAAGGGTCGTAGGTCTTACACTGTCTCGAACAGCCATATACTGATTAATTTGAGGAGTATTTATGAAGGATCACAGAGTGAAGATAAAATCAATTGATGATGCAAAAAAAGAAATTGACCACCTTAAAAAAGAGGGTAAACGGATAGTATTTACAAACGGGTGCTTTGACATACTGCATATAGGCCATGCAAGGTATCTATATGAGGCAAAGGCGCTTGGTGATTTTTTAATAGTGGCAGTAAATAGTGACAGGTCAGTAAAGGCATTAAAAGGGCCTGAAAGGCCAATAGTCCCTGAATATGAAAGGGCTGAAATGATAGCTGCCCTCGGCTGTGTTGACATGGCCATCATATTTGATGAAGAGACCCCCTATGAGGTGATAAAAAGATTAGTCCCAAATGTGCTGGTAAAGGGTGGAGACTGGAAAGAGAATGATATTGTGGGTGCCGATATCGTAAAGGCTGCCGGTGGAGAGGTAAAAAGCATTGTCTTTATAGAAGGTTCATCAACCACAAATATAATTAACAGGATAAGATAATATATTACAGTTATTACAGGGCTGAAAAGCAAACACCTTTAACTTTTTCTACCAATCCCAGGATTCCTGAAAAACAGTCAGGCTTTTTTATATAACCGGAAATGCCTAAATTGGAGCAGTATTGTATATCATGTTCCGAATCCGATGTACTATACACAAGTATGGGAAGGTTTGCATATTCAGGGTTTTGTTTAATCTCCAGTAATGCTTCCCGCCCATCCTTTCGCGGCATTTTAAGATCAAGCACAATACATGAAGGAATGGTAGGTCCATTTGTCGAATATTGTTTGCGCCCAAACAGATAATCCAGTAGTTCTTCACCATCCTCAACGAAAAAAAGATTATCTGCAAAATTACTCGTCTGAAAGGCCTGCTCAATCAGAAATCGATCATCGGGGTCATCTTCTGCAATTAAAATGAGTCCTTTTTGTTTATCTTTATCAATCTGCGTCATTTGTCTGCCTTAGGGGTAATGTAATAATAAATGTCGCACCTTCTCCTTGAACACTATAGGCTACAATCTTTCCACCATGACGCTCTGTAATTTTACGGCAGATAGCAAGCCCCATGCCGGTTCCCTGGTATTTTTCCTGTGGATTAAGTCTTTCAAATGGCATAAATATCTTATCAACATATACCATGTCAAATCCGATCCCATTATCTTTAATTATCAACTCACAGAATGTTTTCTTTCTCTTGTCATCGGTTTTCCGAATGCGGCTTGATATTTTTACCACCGGGGCCAGACCCTCTTTGTGATAATGGATCGCATTAGACAGAAGATTCTGGAAAAGCTGGTGCATTTGAACGGGATCTGCGTCGATTTGGGGCATGTCAGATATTTCAATAACAGGAGTAAAGCCCCCCTCTTCAGATAAAAGGTCCCTGGCAATAGCATCTACAATCGATTTGAGGTCGACACGTTCGAAGGGACCTGTTTTTGATGATACACGGGAATAGGAAAGAAGGTCCTTTATTAATTTCTGCATGCGATCCGCTGCATTACTCATTCGTTGTAGATAATCGTTTCCCTGATCTGTTAACACCTCTTTTAATTCTTTTTCGATCATTTCACCAAATAATTTGATCTTTCTCAGAGGTTCCTGGAGATCATGAGAAGCAACATATGCAAATTCCTGCAATTCCCTGTTTCTCCATTCCAGCTCAGATGTACGTTTTCTTACTTTTTCTTCAAGACTGTCATTGGCTTCCTGCAGTGCTATTTGTGCCCTTTTCCGATCTGAAACATCTATGCCATAAACATTTACATACTCTTCGCCTGGTGGCTGTATCGCAATTACATTGAACGTCTGTCCGGTCGGAGAAGTAATTTCGGTTTCGATTGGGTTAACTTTTTTCCAGGCCTCATGTATCAGGTTGAGTATTGAAGCAGGTAGAAGCCCTCCGGAATCCCATTCCAGATTCTCCAGCCAATTCCGTGCCGGTGTATTTGCATAGAGGATATCCCCATCCATTGTACAGCGCATTACAGGGTTGGGGTTCTCTCCCGGGAAATGTGCCAATGCGCGAAGAGCTTTTTCTGTCTTTTTCTTCTCAGTTATTTCTCTGGCGATTTCAATTGCACCGATAGTATTACCTTCATTATCCTTGACAGGGGCAGATCTTATATCCCATGAACCAATGTCTGAAGGCCAGTTAACCTGGTTTTCAGGTGTCAGCTCACCACTCTGGGGTTTTCCTGTCTCTATTGCCTTTGTTACCGGACAATCTGTGCATATTTTTTCCAGACCCATGCAATGAAAGCATTTTCTACCCTTTAACTTTGACAGACGGAGCCCGGTTTTCTTTAGATATACCCTGTTTGCCCATATCAGATTATTTTGGTTATCGTAGTATGCGATTAACTCATCTGCATTATCCAGAATAAGGCCCTTTTCATTCTCCGACCTCATTAATGCTGCCTCAGCATCTTTTAATGCAGTAATATCGGTCCCGACAGCTAAAATTTCTTTAACATTTCCTTTGTCGTCAAAAATAGGTCTGTTGGTCCATGCCATCCATACACGTGAACCATCACTCCGGATATTTTCATTAACATTATTTTCATATTTATCCGCGGAGGATGTTATGTCATTCACCAGGCCTGTAAGGTCTATTCCCGTAGAGTCTTTGTCTGGCAACAGAATGCTGACATTTCTGCCGATAATATCATCTTCCCTGTATCCAAAAAACTCCTGGGCATACTCATTGAAAAAAACCAATGCCCCGTCAACATTCCAGCGTATAATAGCGCTGTTTGCATTCTGTACCAGTTCCCTGTATTGGGCTTCACTTTTTTTGAGCGCAATCTCAACCATGACCCTGTCAGTGACTTCAACAAGGGTAAATACAAGTCCTGCAACCTTTCCCTCCGGATCCTTTGCCGGTATCAAACTCCAGTCCCAATAGGTAATGCCACGCTCCGGCTGGTCCGGAAATTCAAAGGGTTTTGCTTCAACATAAAAAGGCTCTCCCGTATCAACAACCCGCTTGAAGATCTCCTGATTTTCTTCATGAGGATAGAGGTCAAAATGATTTTTACCTAAAAGGAAAGAAGGCTCGTGCTTACAGCTGTCTGCATAGGATTGATTAACCCATAAAAAATTAAAATTTGGATCGAGATATACTGCCATAATGTGAGTGAGGTCAAGGATTCCAGCCATTATCTGATTAATTTCTGTCAGCTCTTTTCTTTTTTTTCTCTTTTGCGATTTGAGCTTATCACTTCCAAAAAATAACTGGAAAGGGGGGACAGCTTTTAATTTTGAATATTTATCAGAGGTGAGGGATGAAGGGGTTTTAATAGTTTTTTTATTCATTCTTTACCCTTATATTACCTTCCTCATTTTGATTAACAAAAACCATAACAAACAGAACATTTCACATCTTAATGTAGAATAGATCGCGATTGTTTCGATTTCAATGATTTATCGTGAGGTCAGAATATATCAGAATATTTTTAATTGTCAGTATTTAATATTATTAATCTTTGAGAGGGAGACATATAATGAATTTTGATCCTTCTCCAGGCTGACTTTGAACTGCAATGCTTCCTCCATGCCGGCTCACGATTTTGAGACAGATAGCAAGCCCCATCCCGGAGCCTTCATATTCTCCATGGGTATGAAGCCGCTCAAAGGGTAAAAATATCCTATCTGCGTAGCACATATCAAAACCTATTCCCTTATCCTCCACAGATAGTTCACAAAACTCATTCATTTTCCCATTTTTCGGTTTACATATGATTCGACCTGATATTTTAACAACCGGAGTCTCACCTTTTTTGCTGTAACGAACTGCATTGGTGATCAGGTTTTGAAAAAGCCGCGCTATTTGAAGGGGGTCTGCTTCTATCTGAGGCAAATCGGTTATTTCAATTTCAGGTTTTGTTTCTTTCCATATTGGTCTTAAATCCTCAGCAACCCTGTAAGCGATCAATTTCAAATCAACAGGTTCAAAGACAAGATTCTGAGAAGAAAGGCTTGAGTAGGTAAGCAAGGACTTCATCAAATGGTGCATTTTTTTTGCCGAACTTCTCATGCGTTCCAGGTAGTCATTCACCTTTTCTGAAATGGTACCGGAAAGTTCCTTCTCGATAAGATCAGAAAATATTTGGATCTTTCTGAGGGGCTCCTGAAGGTCGTGGGATGCCGCTGTAGCAAATTCCTGTAATTCACAATTTTTCCACTCGAGTTCAGCGGTACGCTCAATTACCTTTTTTTCCAGATAATCATTAGCCTGCATCAGGGCTTCTTCCATCTTTTTCCGCTCCACGATTTCCCAGGCTACATCAGCGAGAAATGATACAATCTCCACGTCCGTTTCTGTATAGCCTGTAGGTTTATTACCTACCCCCAGTATGGCAACTATCAAATTCTCCTTTATAACCGGGACAACCAGTTGGCGAATTACCTTTGCGTGACCTTCAGGCAACCCCTTTCTACCTGGTAAAGACGCATAATCATTATGTATTACAGGTTTCCTTTGACGTACACAATCTACCCATACACCAGCCTGCTCAATATTATAATGCATACCTTTTCCTGCTGCCTGGCAAAATTCTTTTTCAGTCTTTGTTGACCATGCCTGAAGTATGATCGATTTTTGATCCCTGTCCACAAAATGATAAAATCCTATGGAACTTGCGGTCAATACTTCAATCTCATCCAGAGTTTTTTGAAGCAGTTCCTCAAGTGAACATCTTGTCATGTATTCGAATAAACGCAACCGGACATCAATAAAACCCGTTCCAGATAAATTTTCATTAGAGGGGTGCATTTTTTTACTCTTATACCTTTCCATACTGTAAAATTATGATCCGTATGAAGAAATATAAATAAATACCGTATCTCTTGTAAATACATGATAACCTGTATTTATTACAGCCCTGTAATTTGTTTTAATTTACCATAACATATCAGCGGAATAGATTTACGCTGACGCTGTTTATTCGGTTATTTCGATCATATTATGTTTTTAAAGGAGGCTTTCATGAAAAGGTCAGATTACCGCGGGTACAGGGACATGCTGGCATTTCCACTTATAGAAGCCCTGCTGGGGCGCCGATCAAGGCGGTTTTTCATGGGCGCTGAAATCCCCGACGGTGTATTTGAATATAGGTCAAAATATGAACCAACGCCTTTAAATGAGCTTGAAAAATCTATTATTTTATCAGCCTGCGGTGGAAACACATCATGGAATAATCTGATATATCGTGCAGAAAGGTATGCCCCATATCTTTCAAATTATGCAGCTTCAGCAGCAGGAAGGGTCTTTCCATCATCGGCAGGATTTCACACAAGTAAAACATTTTTTACTGATGATGACGGTGTCTATGTGCTTGATATGCGGGATGGACCTGTAATTGAATACAGGGAAAATGATGGTTTCTTAGACATTGATAAATTTATTTCCAATGTGAATAACAATATCAGGAAGATCTATGACGGACGTCTCAGGCTTCCCTCCGAGTTGCCCTATACCGAAGCTCATAATACATGGGTTTTTAATAAACCCTCTACAATGGTGGTCATTCCTGTCGGGGATCTGTCTCAGCATGTGCTTCTCAATATTTGTTACATGCTTCAGAACGGCCTGGTACTCTATGACAATATAAACAAACGACCTGTGCCGGGCATTGAGGCATTTAAGGATCTGGTTGACGTATCGGTTACCTGGCCAATAACCTTTGTTGAGCAGTGGTCTTTGTCCGAACTCACTGTAGAGCTTGCAACAAGTTGTTATGCCGGGGTTTTGATGCTTCAGGCCATGGGACTTGGAGGATGGATGTTTAATGGTGTTGACCCATTTGCAGTTTTAGGGGCAAGCGGCGATCCGAATGTGCCGGGTCTTGGCTTTAGATATGATGTTGATGCCCGATGGCCATATCCCAATCCAACCGGTCTTGAGGGTTTAATGGAAGGTTTCTGCCCTCCGCACTATAAGGACATGAGGGCCGCGGTGGATGCCGTTTGTGAAAGGAAATTCGGGACAGGCGGCCCATTTAACCCGGAAACGCCCGGGCCATGGAAGGACAGCCCGCGGGTGCGCTCTGCGGCCCAGATACATGATGAAGGCTTCAGAGAGTGCGTAGCGCTACAGGCTCAGTATATATATGACACTTTTGGCAAGTTCCCGGGAACAATCCCTTCCATGTTTCTAATAATGTATCTGCAGGCGCATCACATTGATCTGGATTTTTATGATAATTTTTATAAGCCTGGTGCATATCTTAAGTCGCATAAGGATCATATGAAAAACTGGCATACATAAAAGTGTTAAATAAAAATGAGGTTTACCATGGAGAAATTAATAAAAATCATTATTGAAAGATTAAACAAAAAAGGGATGCACGTTACCCTGGTGCCATCGTTTATCAGAGATGTTACCAATGTAGCCGTCTTCAAATTCTCTGATCCTAAAGAGTTGAACAGGAGACTTGGGACTCTCGGATGGCATGAGTATGAACTAGATGATCATACATTTCAATTAATTGAAGCAGTGATGGAAAAAGAATGTTTCATAACTGGAATAGACATGGAAGAAGGCGCCGGTTCACAGGGATGCTCAATACCCCGGATGTTTCAGGAGGTCATATACTCACAAGCATCATGATGGCGAGAGAAAAGTATGAATAATAGTTTATTTCCCTGATTGACTATTTTATTTTACGATCTTTCCATCAGAAAGCATCGTATAAATAGAACAAACCTATTAATAGAAGGAGATAGAATATGGCAAATTGTATAGAGATGAAAAAAGGAGATTCTTATAAATGTGAAACATGTGGCCTGGAACTACAGGTTACCAAGACATGTGCATGCATTGCGGGGAAAGAGGTGTCATGCTCTGTTCCATTACAGTGTTGCGGTAAGGACATGACAAAAACCAGGATCTGATATTGTAAAGGGATGGTTGTTTTGTGACTGATCTTACCTTAAACGAACTTAAATATCTGCCCAAGGAAAAAATAAAAGAAATCCTTAATATGGAAAGGAAAATTATTTATGGTTTTGTGCCTGATCAATTAGAGATCAGATCCAAAAGGAGAAGATGTTTTATAAGATTTTTTACTAAAATGATTTTGGGCTATATCAGACCTGTATAAATTGTACCCAGCCCGTGTGTTTATTAACAATAAAGATCCTTTCCATAGGGATATCTCCCACGATTTTTGCCTTAACTTCAAATATTTCTCCTTTTGACTCTATATTCCCGATATGAAAATCATGATTTATCCAACACTCAAGATAATTACTCATTAATTTTTTTACTACAGTTTCATCCATTGGCGCATTTGATTGGTGATCTGGTGCAATAAATTGAAGTCTCTTTTCCATTTATCTTTTCCCTTATTATTCTGTTTCTTCTTCTTCGAAATCCGTGGCTCTGGCATCATCGCATGGCTCATCTTTATCAGCGCTCCTGTGATGTTCCGCGGATGGTGCCTTAGTACAAAAGGGGAGAGGCCACTCTTTATCTTGATTCTTTTTTTCTTTTTGTTTTGCCTTTGTCATACAGGACTCCTTTAAATAATATTCTCTGGCATATCAAACATAAGTGCTTTGAATTTTCTTTTTCTGTCTGTAATGATCAAGCGAAGAGGCAATACTGCTTTTCAGTTCCCCTAAATCATGAGACTTTAAAACATAAAAATCAGCCGCTATTGATTTTATATCCTCCCTGAAAGTATCATAAGCGCTGCAGATTCCAACTGGTATATCCTCAAACCTGTTCTTGATAGCCTGTAAAAGATCAAGACCATTATAATCTTTTAATTGGATGTCAATTACGATAAGTTCAGGAGCTTCTATCTCTATTTTTTTAACAATATTGAATCCTGTTGATACGGTCACAACAATGTATCCTTCATCCTCTAACTCTTCAGCGTATAGCATCCGAATATGCTCTTCATCATCCACAATCATTATTTTTTCTTTCATGATTCTTTTCCTATTTTGGGGGAATTGTCAGAACAGGGCACAACGTCATGCGAACCACCTTTTCGGTTACAGAACCAAGCAGAAGGTGTCGCCACCCAGTAAAACCATGCGTACCCATAATTATAACACTTGCTTTTGATTCTTCTGCATACAGTGCTATTTTTTCTGCAGGGTTTCCATGTAGGAGTTTGGTTTTTGACTTTACTTCAGGGGATACCTTTTGCTTAATGGTCATTTCAAGGGACTCATTTGCATGTTTTTGAATATCACTAGCAATATCTTCCGGTAGATATATTCCCGAAGCTGGTAAGCCAGCGGTGAATTCAGATGATGCTGGGAAAGTCTGCATCGGAGATATTACATGTACAAGAATGAGTTCCGCCCTAAACTCTTTTGCCAGGTCATCGGCAGCCTTTAATGCCTTGTATGAAGGCTCACTGAAATCCGTAGGACATAAAATTCTCTTAAATAGCAGCATATTTTCTCCTGTTTAATAAGTCTGAGTTAATATTGATTAAAAATACCCGAATTGCCGTTATTCTAATCTGGACTGATATTTTCTTTATCTGGTCGTCCCTGTTAAAAGATGCACGCACAATCGAGAATTACTTATGAATTTACGGTTTAAACTGAAATATGTATATAGGGTCTATCCTGTATTAGTTCATAGATAAATGTGTACGACTCAGCTTGTGCAGTATAGACAAGCGAGCGGCTAATGATTACATTATGGCGCAATTGGATGACCTTAATAAAAAGAGGTATGAGTTAAATGCTAATAGGCATAAATGGTCATTCGAATACATACGATTTAGTAACGTGATAGGGAATGGAAGGCTTTAAGTTACACATTGAGCTGGAAAGACTTTTATAATAGGTGAATTTATCATGAAAACAAATATTCTACATTATATAAACCCTCTGCACATCTATTGCAGATTTTGTGATATAGGTATTTCAGAAAAACGGGCAAGGTCATTGTGCACCGTCTACGAAAATTCCATTTATAAATGGTTTATAAGGAGCTGCAAGAAATGCTGATGCCAATAGCCGACCTGTTATTTTTAAGATATTAGCAAGTCCTCATCAGGTCTTATAACAGGCTTAATGTTAGGTGTAATATGATCTCCGTTTCTTTTCTGAGCAAAGGCAGGAAAAAGGGCTTGAATATTAGCCATGCATGATTATTTATAGGTCATGGATAAAGCAAAAAGCCCCATATGGAAGCTTAAAGGCTTTACATGATTGATTATGAAAGGGGGTGGAACTATGGACAGCAAATTAAAAATCAAAAGGTCCACAAAAAAGGATCTTAAAACACGCGATGAGGCATTATGCTTTGATCTTTGTGATCCATGCATAAATTATTATATGGTTGATAACTGCGGTTGTCTGCAATACGAGGTTGATCCCTGTGGCTGCGGCTGCGGTTGCTGAAAATTAGCAGCAGGGCTGTAATGAGGATTTCCAGCCCTGCTCAATTTTTCTTTATCATTAGATGTTTAGAGTAATGAAGGAGAAGAAGTATAAAATATTTCAACCTTAGACGCTAAAATATTCTCCCTCTAATTCTGAAGTATCATGGGTTCGCCGCAACAGACAAGTTCACCGGCGCCATCTTCCTTTACTTCTGCTACCATTCCACATATTTCACATTTATAAATTTCGCCTTTTTCTGCCATTTTATATCCCTTTCTCTTTAAATATTGTTGTATTTATTAAAACCTCAGAATCCGTGAAGGTTTTCAAACTCAAGACTGCTGACTATATTTCCGAACTCATAATAGACGATATTCTCGGAACTTGCCGGCATTCCTATTGTATGATCCGACACTTTATTTTTAAAATCACACTTAGTGCAGTTCCACGAATCCCAGGCCATTTCAATTGCATAATCAAGACAATGGTCATAGTGTCCGCAAAACAGGTTTCTTCCACCCTTGTTACTTTTTGTAGGTCTATAATTATTCATGTGATGCCCCCTTTAAAGTGATTTTTATTCAGTGTGTCAGTGAACCGGAAATCGACATTACCGCTAATCTATTTCTTGTTTGTTGTTTTTTAAATGGGGTCGATACTGTATTCTTAAAAACAATTATGAGTAGGTATTCATAATCTCTTTAAGTCTCGAACGGTTTACACCACTTTCTGCTATGGGTTCATGCTTCAGGACAGAAAAATTATCCTCGAATGAAGTCCTATTACTTTTATAAATTACTCCCACAGGAATCTCATCACCCCATATCTGTGATTTTTCCATCGCTGAAATCCAGTTTAAAGGATCATAGTCAGCAGGTAATTCCGTGCACCTTTCTCTATACCACTTGAAAGTATTCACATGGTTGAAGGAAACACAGGGTTGCAGTATATCCACAAGAGAAAATCCCTTGTGTTTTATTGCCTCAATTATCATTGATATGAGGTGCTCCTTCATCCCTACATATGACCGGGCTACAAAACCGGCATGAAGGGCTATTGCTATGGTCAGAGGATTGAAGGGCAGAGAAATTACACCATCAGGCTGTGCCTGTGTTATAAACCCTTTATCCGAAGTCGGGCTTGCCTGCCCCTTTGTGAGACCATAAATCTGGTTATTGTGGACCAGTACTGTAATATTTATATTGCGCCTTATAGCCGCGAGAAAATGATTACCTCCTTCTCCATACATACATCCATCTCCGCTTTCAGCTATGACTGTCAGATTGGGATTGGCCAGCTTCGCTCCTGTAGCAACCGGGAGCGCACGACCATGTAGGCCGTTAAAGACATTCGCATTTAAATAGTGCGGGGCCTTTGCCGCCTGGCCAATACCGGAAACGAAAAGCACCTGTTGAGGTTTCAAATCCTGTTTTACCAGCGCTTCCTTAACAGCCGCAAGAAGATTGAAATTCCCGCAACCGGGGCACCAGGCTGTTTCATATTCACCATAATCTTTTATATCAACCATTTGCATATCCTTTAACATAGTAAAAAAATATTTTACCAGTACTCTTGCCCAAAAACAGGACAATATAGTTACCTAAATGATTCACTACGCAATATCATCTTTCCAGCCTGGCCAGGATATATTCAGAAGTCATGGCAAGGCCATCATATCTTGAAATTTTATGTTCAATTAAAAAACCGGTTTCTCTCCTTATTAACTGCGCTAACTGGCCCGTGGCATTCCCCTCAACCGATATGACTTTATCTGCCTGCTCAAGATATTTAATAAAATTATCCGGGTAGAGTGGCCACACCTGGGAAAAGTGAAGAGTTGCAGTCTTTTTACCTGTTGATTTGATAGCCTCTGACGCTTCTGTCACAGCTCCTTTTGTCGATCCCCAGGAAACGAAAAGGATTTCCGGTTTTTTATCGCCGCTATATTCAGGATGGATGGCATCATCTTTAACCATTTCT
The DNA here is from genome assembly GCA_964499695.1 of uncultured Desulfatiglans sp. Lineage (GTDB taxonomy): Bacteria > Desulfobacterota > DSM-4660 > Desulfatiglandales > HGW-15 > JAAZBV01. Next base: position 3,765 of record CAZCMD010000094.1, on the reverse strand, counting down.
ATTTTTTTCAGCCGCTTTTCGACCATCAGTGGTCTCAGGGTTAGATCCTCAGTCATGTGCCCTTCTTCTGTGTGCTCATGACTGTCTGCTACCACGAAATGCCAGGAAAGGCCCGGTACAAGGCGAGGAGAAATACCCTCTTTCGTAAACCTGTATCGCATATAAGGGATGTTTACATCCGATGCGTTTATTCCCGGTCTAATAAAGGTGAGGGTTTCGGCATCAACAGGCTGCATATCCTGGTATGATTCTGCAACATACTGGTCAGTCAGGACAAAGGCTGGCAACTGATATTTCTCTGTCATCTCCACAGCCTTCCGTGTGAGGAAAAAGCATTCCTCAACATTGCCGGGGGCATAAATTAGCCTTGGAAACTCACCATGACCTGCATGAAGAACAAGCCAGAGATCACCCTGTTCTGTGCGTGTGGGAAGACCGGTTCCAGGCCCGGGCCTCTGGGCGACTACGATTACCACAGGAGTCTCACTTATGCCTGCAAGGCTTACCCCTTCAGTCATCAGCGCAAAGCCTCCACCTGATGTTGGCACCAGTGAGGAGGCGCCTGCATATGAGGCACCTATAGCCATATTAATTGCTGCAATTTCATCCTCTGCCTGCTCGACTATCAGCCCCATTTTCTCCGAGTGATCTATCAAGGTCTGAGCTATGGAAGTGGCTGGACTCATGGGGTAGAATGAGCAGAATTTAATACCTGCTGAGATCGCTCCAAGGGCCACTGCCTCGTGCCCCGTTAATAACCAGTTTTTATGAGATATTTTGGCTTTCGGCAATGGATTTAAATCAATATGCAGTGTATCGATCCATTGGTATACAGCCTCAATCGCTATTATGTTTAGAGCTGCCTTCCTGCTGTCAAATGACTCTTTAAAGATATCAATAAAGAAATCTTTCTCAAGACCAATAAATCCGGCTGCTATCCCTGCTGCTGCACTATTTCTGGTTACTTTTTCTCCGGGTAACTTTGCAGGGATAATGATCTGTCTGGCATAATCTATTTTCCAGTCTTCGTCACAGATTATCAGTGCATCATCTTTGAGATCATTCTGATGGATTTGAAAACTTTCTTTATTCAGGCAAACAAGAATATCTATCTTATCACATGGGGAGGCTATCTTAATGGTACCTGCCCGTATAGCAAAAACATTGTGGCCGCCTCTCACCCTCGATTCATAGGTCTGTGTGACATGCACCGAATAACCCTTTCGGACTAAGCTTTTAGCGAAGATGGGACCAATAGTCTGTAGCCCTTGACCAGCTTCTCCCGCAAGCAATATATTTACATTAGCTTCATTCATATATATCCCTCAAGATTTTTTAGAGCTGATGAAATAGTGTTTCTGCTTATTTCCGACTCTTCCTCTTCCCGGATGTTTAACCTTAAAGGGAACTGCGTGATTAAGATCAAAAGCCTCTGATTCAGCCCTTTCTGTATTTTTATCAACCAGGATAATTTCACGACCTACCCCACTCATGAACATTGCATAGGCTCCTGTAGAACCAACCATTCCGCTTCCAACTATTCCTATCTTCATAGATACTCCAGGAGAAGCATGTAAATCATATCCATTCCTTCTATATTGATGGTTTGAATCTTTTTACCTTCTTTTGTTATGTATGAACTGCAATGGTTGAGAATGTCCGGATGGTCTTTCTTAACCCTCTTCCAGACTGATTCTGATCCGTCAACTAGTCCTCCGGCTAAAGCCTTTATGGCGTCTTCAATAAAAACCCATCCATCGGAAGTAAATCGTACCGAATTTTCCCCCAGAGGCAGCTTAATAGGTTTATTCATTTTATCTACTCCTTTCTCTATTGGTTTTTTTGAAAACAATACCAAATACTCAAGAATATTTTAATGGGGTTTATCATGTATTCCGGTTTACTATGAAAGGTATTCAAAGAGGTCTCCTAATCGTTGATTTGCGGCTGTGAATTACAACAACACTGTCTGTATTTAAAAATACATGATTCAACTTATTTATTCTGGACATGATCTTATTTAAATTATGACAGATAAAATAACAGCTATAAGGAGGAATAAATACATGTTTACAGTGACTTCAAGAGCAAAAACCAAATTAAAAAATGATCTCATTAAAGAACTGGAAGAAAACATCGGGTTTGCGCGGGTAATTTATTCACCATCTAATCCTGCACGCATAGGCTTTGAAATTGATAATGAAAATGAAGGAGATCTGGTTATTCCAGACAATGAGGGCCAAAAATTATTGCTTCTTAGTCCGGATATGAACAGTACACTCAGGTCTTTTGTCCTTGATTACATGGAGGATCATGACGATAGAAGGTTTATTATAAACAGATATCCCGATTCAATATTACCCTGATCTTCCATCATTACAGGATTCATTATCATTACTCTCTCTTGAGTTTCGTGAAGATTGCGGACAGTAAGGAAGATCATTCTTACTGTCCGCTATCTTTAAAAGTCATAGACTTTATACGTCGTCTTCGTTCCCACTATTCTCTATAATTTCATCGACTTCTTCTGCCCCTTTTGCATACAACTCCATTTCATCTGGAGCAAGATAGTTGAGGAGTCTTAGAAATTCGCCTGAATGAACCCTCTCTTCATCGGCAACATCGCAGAGAATTTTTTGGCATATTTTATCATCTGTTGATTCTGCAAGTTGCATATATAACTGAGTGGCCTCATATTCTGCGGCTATCGAATAACGGATTGCTCTTATCATTTCCTCTTTTGTCAGCTTTCGATCACTTTTCATTCCGGTAAATGGTGTTGAAAATTCAGGCATATGTATCCTCCTGTCTTGATAGCTTTGTATTAATAGTCAGTTACAGTTAGTTTATCTTTTCAAATACTGCCTATTCAAAAAGGATTAATTGTAAACAACAGGGTTACTTATCGGCTCTATAATAAACTATGGGATGATCCTTTTCATAAGGTATAAAAATATCAGCGATACTATTCCTGGTAATACATTCATCGAGAACATTATCCAGTTCATCAAGAGAAAACGGTTTATGCAGAACATCATCAATATAGATTATATTGATTTCCCGCTTTAAAATACTGCTGCATGTTCCGGTAACAAGAATGACTCGGATTAAGGGATTTATATCCTTTATTTTTTCTGCCAAAACCAATCCGTTCATTCGCGGCATATTATAATCAGTAAGGACAAGATCGAAATCATTTTTTCGGTTCATTATTTTAAAGGCCTCAGTTCCATCACAGGCTGTTACAACATTCCAATCCCTGTATTCCAGCCAGCCGGATAAACTTTTAAGAATCACCTCATCATCATCTACAATGAGGGCATTTTTTCGGACAGGTTTTGATCTTATGACTTCCATTTTAGGGCTCCTTTAGTTAAAAAATCGATATATCCTCTCTTTAACCATTGACCATCATTCTAGATTCAGTTAATGAGAATAATAATAGGGTCAAAACCCTACTTGAGATATCTTATTTATGTATTTTTAGGAAAAAAGGCATATTGGAATGGAGTCACCTGATCTTATACGAATTTTACTGGTGGAAGACGATGAAGATGATTTCATCATTATAAATGAGATACTGTCGAAGGTAAAAAATCATAAATCCGAACTTGACTGGGCTCACGATTTTTAGACAGATAGCAAGCCCCATCCCGGTGCCTTCATATTCTCCATGGGTATGAAGCCGCTCAAAGGGTAAAAATATCCTGTCTGCGTAGCACATATCAAAACCTATTCCCTTATCCTCCACAGATAGTTCACAAA
>CAZCMD010000093.1:8631-18939 GCA_964499695.1 uncultured Desulfatiglans sp. | reverse complement strand
CAGCGCGCCACCTGAAAATACCTGTCCATACCGCTCATCATGAGGAGCTGTTTGAAGAGCTGGGGAGACTGGGGCAGCGCATAAAATTTACCCTGGTGTACACGGCTCGGCACAAGATAATCCCTTGCACCCTCTGGTGTGCTGCGTGTAAGAAATGGTGTTTCTATCTCATAAAAATGTCTTTCATCAAGATAGCTTCTTATGCTTTTAAGTATCTCGTACCTCTTTATAAAAAGGTGCTGCATTGACGGGCGCCTCAGGTCAAGATACCTGTACTGAAGGCGCAGGTCTTCATCTACGTTCTCCGGCCCCACTGAGATATCTTCGCCAAGTACCATTGCCTTTTCTGATATACGAAAGGGAAGGGGGTTAGCGCTTGATAAAATCTTGATCTCAGATGCCTCCACCTCTATTGTACCGGTCTTAAGGTTTGGGTTTTCGGTGCCCTTTTCTCTCAAGGCGACCCTGCCCATTATCTCGACGACATACTCTTCCTTTAAGGATGCAGCGATATCATAACAGTTTTTATTTTTTTCAGATGAAAATACCACCTGAACTATCCCCCTGATATCCCTGAGGTGGATAAAAAGCACGTTCCCATGGTCGCGTATGGCATCCACCCAGCCCAGCAGCAGTATATCTTTTCCTGTCTGGTGCTGTGCCACATCTCCGCAATATATTCTATCTTTCCAGTTCATTTTTTACATACCCTGTTGTTGACTGATCTTTTATCATTTAAAAAAAGAAAAGGTGTATAACATAATTTATTAAAAAAAACATAGCTTATAGTTACCATATTATCAAGGTCACTTTTTAACTGAAGTTTTAAAACCTTTATCCCTCTTTACATCCAGGCTATAGTGTTTAACATATATACAAAAATTAATTTAGAAAAAAATTGACAAATATGTAAACCTTTGCTATTTTCTTGATCGTACAAAGAAGTACGTTTTATAAAATTAAAGAAGACAAAGACGTCGTATTCACCTGAAAGGTGCGGCGTCTTTTTTTTTGCCTGAAAAGGTAATGGTTTAAAAAGAAATTTTAAAACCGGTAAGAAAGGATTAAGATATGGAAAAGCAAAATAACTGTAATATCGCCATTTTTTACTGCCGGAATGTCCCGGAAAGTGATGAAGAGACCAGGATAAGGCTGGAAAAGGAGTACGGCAGCTTTATAAGGTTTTTTCCAGTTGTATGCAGCGGGAGGATGGATATTCTGCATCTAATGAAGGCCCTTGAAACCTTTGCGGATGCTGCATTTATTATCACATGTCCTGAAGGCTCATGCCGTTATTTTGAAGGGAATATCAGGGCAGTAAAAAGGGTGGAAATGGCGAGGAAGATCATACAAAACATCGGGCTTGAGAAGGAGCGTATCGGCATTATGATCGGTTCTAAAAATGCGCCCAAAACCCTTGAAGACCATGTGAAGAGCATAATTGAAGAAACAGCCGGACTGTCCCCTTCACCGGTTCATGTACCATTAAAGGCGGTCGTAAATGGTTAAAGCAGTATAATGGGATAAAGAATATCCTAATTTCATTAACATGAAATTGATTAATTATTGTTAATTTAAATTATTTTAAAATTATCCGGAGAGGAAAATGATAACAGCAGAACAGAAACCTGTTAATGAGATAAGGCGGATGATTGCCCCTTACAGGCGTATCCTGGTTGTCGGATGCGGCTCCTGTGTTGCAGAATGCGCAGCAGGAGGTGAAAAGGAGACAGCCCTGCTGGCCTCTGCCCTGCGTATGGCTGCAAAAATGGGGAGGGAGGATAAGGTTATTAATGAGATTACCCTGGACAGGCAGTGTATCAAGGAGTTTGTACTCAAGCTTGATGATTATATAAAAGATTATGATCTCTTTCTTTCACTTGGATGCGGTGCAGGTGTTCAGGCGATTGCCACTATGTATCCTGAGATCCCCATAGCGCCTGCGCTTAATACGGAATTCCTGGGTGAAACCAGGGATCAGGGTCTGTGGATGGAAAACTGTCAGGGGTGCGGTGACTGCATGCTATTCGATTTTGGCGGTATCTGCCCTATTGCAAGGTGCTCCAAACAGCTCTTTAACGGGCCGTGCGGCGGTTCAAAAAACGGGGTCTGTGAAGTAAACCCTGAAATTCCATGTGCGTGGCAGGAAATCGTTGACAGGCTTTCATCATTCAATGCCCTGGATAAACTTGAGGTTATTTATCCGCCAAAGGACTGGTCAAAAAAGCATGGAAACGGACCCAGAAAGATAGTGAGGGAGGATCAGCAAAAGTGACAGTGAAAAGCAATCTGAAAAGGGTTCTTAACGAGGGAAAATTTGCAGTGACCGCTGAATGCGGCCCGCCAAAGGGTGCAGACCCTGATGTAATAATGCAAAAGGCTGCCCTTTTAAAGGGTATAGTTGATGCGGTAAATGTAACCGATAACCAGACAGCAATAGTCAGGATGTCAAGCCTTGCAGCATGCAGCCTGTTACTCAAGGCTGGTATTGATCCGGTTTTTCAGGTGGTTGTAAGGGACAGGAACAGGATAGCGCTTCAGTCTGATATTCTTGGCGCTGCTGCTATCGGTATAAATAATTTACTGTGCCTCTCCGGTGATCATCAGATATTCGGTAATGAGCCGCAGGCAATGGGCGTTTATGATCTTGACTCCATTCAGTTTATGAATGCGGTTAAAAATATGAGGGATAAAGGACATCTGATAGGTGGAGATAAACTCACAAAGGCCCCTGAGCTGTTTATAGGCGCAGCCGCTAATCCCTTTGCAGACCCCCTTGAATTCAGGGTAACAAGGCTTGCCAAAAAGATGGCTGCCGGAGCGGATTTTATACAGACGCAGTGCATCTACAATATGGAAAGGTTTGAGAAGTGGCTTGGGATGGCAAGAGACAGGGGGCTAACCGAAAAGGTGTATATACTTGGTGGTGTATCCCCTCTTAAATCATCTGTTATGGCAAAATACATGAACAATAATGTAGCAGGTATTGATGTCCCGGAAACTGTAATAAAGAGGATGGAGGGTGTTCCAAAGGATAAGCAGAAGGAAGAGGGGCTTAAAATCTGTATTGAGACTATTCAGAGGCTTAAAGAACTTAAAGGCATAAAAGGGGTTCATATCATGGCCATTGAGTGGGAAGAGGCAGTTAACGAAATTGTCAAGAGGGCAGGGCTTTTGCCAAGACCTTAAAAATCCGGAGAATAAAAGATTGCCGTCAAAATATGTTATCCATACTAAACAGACCGATCACCGGTTTGAACCTCTGACCAAATCAGGTGTCATTGCATGGGAAGAGGGGTGCCTGAAGTGCCCTGTCTGCGTGAAAAAGGAGTGTGTCTATGGGGTCTATGAAAAGAGGCAGCTTAATCCCGGGCAGATGATCGACTCTATAGACAATAAATGCCAGAACTGCCTCAGGTGCGTACAGAATTGTCCGAGACAGCTCATCCATAAATCGATTAACCCGCTCTTTAAGGAGATGGGTGATACCCACTGGACACCTGACATAATTGCCCGTCTGTGGTACCAGGGAGAGACAGGCAAGATACCTGTGTCAGGGGCAGGTTATCCCGGCCCATTTTCAGGCCCGGGGTTTGACTCAATGTGGACGGATATGTCAGAGATCGTGCGTCCCACAAGGGATGGCATACATGGCAGGGAGTATATAAGCACAGGGGTAGATATCGGCAGGACACCCAGGAATCTTGTCTTTGATAAAGAGGGCGGGATGGTGAAGAATGAATCTGCCATAATGGATATCCCTTTACCTGTCATAATGAGGGTGCCCGATTTTGGCGCCATCAGCGATAACACAATAAAGGGATGGATGTCTGCTGCAAAGAGACTGGAGACACTCCTTGCCATCCCTGTAAAAAGGATTGTGCCTGATTTTTTAAAACTGAGCGCACATATTATCCCTGTCATCTCCTCAAAGGATATCGACGGGCTTAATGGGAATGGGCTTGTTCGGATGGTGGAATATATCTGGGATGAAAACGGCCCAAATAACCTTGAAAAAATTAAGGAGATGTTTCCATCAGCCCTTATCTCAGTAAGGCTCTACCTTGATGGGGATTTTGAAAAAAAGGCCATGGAGATTTTTAAAGCAGGATGCCCCATCATTAATCTCGAAGGCAGTTATAACGGCAGGGTGAGGGATGATGCCTCCATGTTTATGAAAGATGCAATAAGAAAGGTGCATCTTGCCTTTGTAGAGAAGGGTGTGCGTGATGAGATGACACTGCTTGCGAGCGGCGGGTTTTCAATGGCGGAACATGTCGCAAAATCAATATTATGCGGGGCAGATGCGGTGTACGTGGATTTTCCAATACTGATAGCCCTTGAATGCCGTATGTGTCACAGGTGCGAACAGGGCATTCCATGCCCGGTTGGAATAGATAATGCCCCAATAAAATGGGTGACTGCAAGAACGATCAACTTTATCGGGGCCTGGCATAATCAGCTTCTTGAAGTGATGGGCGCAATGGGAATCAGAGACATCAGAAGGCTTAGAGGCGAGGTTGGAAGGGCCATGTTTTTTGAAGAGCTTGATAAAGTCATATTCGGCTCTTTAAACAGGGTTGAGGAGGGGTTTGAACTTGAGTGATAAAAGAAAATATCATTTACCCGAGGTTGTAAGAACCCCATCCCGTTTCAGGAATGCGATTGGTAAATACCGGTTGAACCGCACCACTGCATGTACCTCCTGTGGAAGATGTATGGATATCTGCCCGTATGGCGTTCATGTAATGAAAAGAGGCAAGGTCTATGTTGTAAACCACTACCTTTGCATTGGTAAGGAGTGCCCTAATCCATGCACTTTAGCGTGTCCTGAAAATGCGCTTTCTTACAGGCGCAATCCCACCTTTGACACCATGGGAGATTACAGGTGGACACCTGACCTGTTAGCCAGCACATGGTATATGTCAGAATTCGGTGATGTCCCGAAGGCAGGGCTCAATTACAGGACTGGGGACAGCGGCGGCGGGTTTGATAAACTCAGGATCAAGCTTAAAAAAGGGCAGACAACTATTGACTCACCTGATGATGATATTGATCTCTCAGTTGATCTGAACAGGCGTGAGGACAATGCGCACAGGGTAAAGATAGAGGTGCCTTTTTATGGTGGCGGCATGTCATACGGCTCTGTCAGCGTAACCACAATCTTAAGCCGTATGAAGGCAGCAAAATTGCTTGGCACACTTTGCTGTACAGGTGAGGGTGGTTATCCTGATGAGCTTAAGCCCTATGATGATAATGTCATAACACAGGTTGCAACAGGGCTTTTCGGTGTAAGGGAAGAGACCATCCAGCGTGTAAGGGTTGTGGAATTCAAGTATGCCCAGGGCGCAAAACCGGGCCTTGGTGGGCATCTTCTGGCCGACAAGGTTACACCCGGCGTGGCAAGGATGCGCGAGGCAGTGGCGGGTTTTCCGCTTTTTTCCCCATTTCCGTTTCACAGTGTCTATTCGGTCGAAGACCACAAGAAGCATGTGGACTGGATAAAGGCAATAAACCCCAAGGCTATTGTGTCTGTAAAGGTCTCTACCCCTACTGACGTGGATATGGTGGCGGTCGGGAGCTATTACGCAGGCGCCCATATTATTCACCTTGATGGCAGCTACGGCGGTACAGGTGCGGCACCTGAGATAGCAAAAAAGAATATTGCCATGCCCATTGAATATGCGGTTCCAAAGGTACATCAGTTTTTAATTGATGAAGGGGTCAGGGACAAGGTTACAGTAATAGCAAGTGGAGGGATAAGGACACCCCATGATGTAATGAAGATAATTGCCCTTGGGGCAGACGGCGTATGTACCGGTACCTCGGATATGGTAGCCCTTGAATGTATCCGCTGCCACAAATGTGAAAGCGGCAGGGGATGCGCCAGAGGTATAGCAACAACCGATACGGAGCTGGTACAGCTTATGAATAATGACTGGGGCACCCAGAGGATAGTAAATATGTTTCTTGCATGGAGAAAGGAAATAATTCGTATTCTAAAAAGGCTCGGTATGAAGAGCATAAAGGAACTGGTGGGCAGGAAGGATGTGCTGGTGCATCTGGACTATCTCGGCAAGTAAAAAAGATAAACAGTATGGACAAAGAGGTGTTTTAAAAATGTAAACTGGTTTACGGTCTGAGGTCTGAGGTTTTAGGTAAGAAAGACTTTTCCGTAGACCGCAAACCATAAACCTTAAACCATTTTGTAAGAGTAATGATGTCTGATAAAATGATAAATAATATTATTCGATCAAGAAAAGAATTGATAAACGATCTCCCTGCGAATCATGTCTTTGAGACTGAGGCTGAAGGCGGGTGCGGTGTAACCGGTTTTGCATGCAGCATCCCTGTTCGCGGTAAGCACATATTCGAGCCCTCAAAACAGATGCATAACAGGGGAAATGGCCGTGGCGGCGGTATCGCTGCAATGGGGTTTGATCACAGGATGCTCGGTGTCTCCCCCGAAATCCTGAAGGAGAGCTATATCCTCCAGATAGCGGTTCTTGAAGATGATGTTATCAGGGAGCTGGAAAACAATTTTATAAAACCCTTTTTCAATGTGGATTTTTATGAAAAGATACCGAGGATCGATGACTACAGGGATGTACCCGGCCTTCTTGTAAAACCGCCTGATGTATGGAGATTTTTTATCAGGTTAAAGCCTGCTGTTCTTAAGGAGTTCAGGGAAAAAAACAACCTTGATGAAATGACAGAGAGACAGGCGGAAGATGAATTTGTTTACCAGAACAGCACCAGGATCAATACCAAGTATTATGATGCTACCGGCAAACAGAGAGCATTTGTGCTCTCTCATGGACGCAATTTCTTTATCCTCAAGGTAGTCGGATATGCTGAAGAGGTGGTAAGGTATTATCAACTGGATGATTTCAAGGCCAATATCTGGATAGCTCACCAGAGATACCCCACCAGGGGAAAGGTGTGGCACCCGGCTGGTGCCCATCCATTTATTGGGATGAATGAGGCCCTTGTACATAATGGCGACTTTGCCAATTACCACTCTGTAAGTGAGTATCTGAAACAGAGGAATATTTATCCCAGGTTTTTAACCGATACAGAGGTCTCTGCACAGTTGTTTGATTTATACAGCAGGACCTATGGATACCCCCTTGAATATGTCATTGAGGCCCTTGCGCCGACTATGGAAAGGGATTTTGACAAACTGCCTGTTGAAAAGCAGGGGATATACAGGGCAATTCAGGCAGCCCATATACATGGTTCACCTGACGGCCCCTGGTTTTTTATCATTGCCAGGAATGATACCGAGAACAACAGGCTTCAGCTCATAGGTATTACAGACACCGCAATGCTCAGGCCCCAGGTATTTGCCCTGCATGAAGGCCAGGTTCAGGTGGGGCTCATCTGCTCTGAACAGCAGGCAATCGATGCAACCCTTAAGAGCCTTTCTGATGAAGACCCGAGGATAGGCACTGTTGCAGACATGTACTGGAACGCGAGGGGCGGAAGCCATACTGATGGCGGCTCTTTCATATTTAACCTTGATGAAAAAAGGCCCGGCTCAACCGAGCGTCAACTCACCTGTGTGGATAAATTCGGTCATGAGATCCTTCCCGAAAAGGAAAGGGTGCCATACCTACCGGGGCGGGTCTATTACTCTATGGAGGAGGATAACAGGGAAAAGTTCAATGTCTCAAGGTTCTTTGAACTACAGCAGCCTGACCTCCTGTTTGAACATATCAGGGAAGGTATCCTGAAATGGGATTATGCAGACCTTATGGATTGCTTTAAAGAGCTTAAAAAATGGTCAAAAAAGAATGATGCACATCTTGATGTGGCCATAAGCGCAATCACTCAATTGATAGATATGCGTTATCCGACAGGTGACAAAAAGCGGCGATCCCTGCTCCAGATGATGAATCATACACTAGATAATATCTTCAGGTCTTTGCCAAGCCTTGAAAACAGGTCCAGAAAAAGTTCATACAGGCTTATTGACTGGGAGAGCAGGCCATTTTTCAGGGGGCCGGATTATGATGAAAAGGTGCTGGTCATTGATGCAGCCCTTTTTCCGCCAGAAGGGGATGAGCGAGACAGCAGGTTATTAACCGAGGCATATTTCAGGGGATGGAGAAGGTTTATCGTGTTCGGTCTTAAAGGGCAGCGCTTTCATGGGTGCGGCCTGGGGCCTGAATCAGGCGGCGTAAAGATAGATATATACGGTAATTCAGGGGACTACCTGGCGTCAGGTATTGACGGCCTTACCATCTGTGTACACGGAAACACACAGGATCAGGTCGGGCAGATCATGAAGTCAGGCAAACTGGTTGTATACGGCCATACCGGTCAGACATTTATGTACGGTGCCAAGGGCGGAGAGGTTTATATAATGGGTAATGCGGCAGGAAGACCGCTTATTAATGCTGTGGGCAGGCCAAGGGTTGTGATAAACGGTACATGCCTTGATTATCTTGCAGAATCCTTTATGGCAGGGGACCCATATAATGGCGGGGGATTTGTTATCCTGAACGGGGTTGGTTTTGATGATGATGGCAGGGTTGTACCGCTTGATGCACCCTATGCAGGCTCCAATCTCTTTTCACTTGCCTCTGGCGGGGCTATATATGTGCGTGACCCTCACAGGACAATAGATAAGGAGCAGCTTAATGGCGGTGAGGTATATGATCTTGATGCAAAAGACTGGGAGCTGATTCTTCCTTATTTAAAGGAAAATGAAAGGCTGTTCGGGATATCCATAGAAAATGATCTACTGAAGGTGAACGGGCAGAAAAAAAGCCCGCTTGAGGTGTATTGTAAAGTTGCTCCCACTAAATCGGGCCACCTGGAGGAGGATGGTCTTGAGGAGTGGGGGGTATGATACCAATGTAGAGACGGGTTTGAAACCCGTCTCTACATCTCACCATTGAATTATGAGAGAGAAGATATGAATATTTTACAGGGCGTTCTCGTTTTCTTCACCGGTTCTGATCCGGATTGCCTTTTCAAGGGGCAGTACGAAGATCTTGCCGTCACCTATCTGGCCGGTATTTGCTGTCTTGATGATCGCATCAATAACATCCTGGACCCTTGCCGTATCGACTACAACCTCAATTTTTATCTTTGGGATAAAGTCCACAGTGTATTCGGCACCCCTGTATATCTCCTTGTGCCCTTTCTGGCGGCCAAATCCCTTGACCTCGGAGATGGTCATGCCCATTATACCCAGTTCCATTATTGCTTCCTTAACCTCTTCAAGCTTGAATGGCTTTATTATTGCCTCGATCTTTTTCATACTCTATCTCCATTTCCTGTCTGTAATGGTCATTATCGGGGATTATTATCCACGGCAAAAACAGGGGTTCAATCTATTAGGTGGAATGTGTAGATGTCAATAAAATTATTAATACTAACAATTAAACAATGCAGGTACTATCTGTTATGAAAGCCTTGTTAGCACTGGAAGATGGCACACTCTTTTATGGCCGCTCTTTCACAGGAGAAATTGAGACCGCCGGGGAAGTGGTCTTTAATACAAGCATGTCAGGGTATCAGGAGATCCTTACTGATCCCTCTTATTGCGGACAGATCGTTACCATGACCTATCCGCTTATCGGCAATTATGGAATAAACCATGATGATATAGAATCAGGCAGGATACAGGTAAAGGCCATGGTGGTTAAGGAATATCAGGAGATGCCCAGTAACTGGCGTTCTGAATCCACACTCAAGGATTATCTGAAGGATGCAAATATACCCGGCATTGAGGGTGTAGATACAAGGGCGCTTACAAGGCATATCCGTGAAAAAGGGGCCATGAGAGGCGCGATATCTACGAGCATAGCTGATCCGACTGGGCTTGCTGAGGTGGCCAGGAATGCCCCTGATATGAAGGGGATGGATCTTGTTAAATATGTTACCTGTAAAACGCCCATGATCTGGCAAAAGGGTAAACCGGTTGAAATCACCGGTGGTCTTGACAAATTCGTATGGCCTATTAATAACGGCAAATGGCGGGTTGTTGCCATAGACTACGGTGTAAAATACAATATCTTAAGGTCTCTTGAAAAGAATAACTGCAATATCCTTATTGTCCCGGCCAGTACTCATTCTGAGACTATCAATAAGCTGAGACCTGACGGCATCTTTTTAAGCAACGGGCCGGGTGATCCGGCTGCTGTTACATATGCGGTTCAAACGATAAAAGAATTGATTGGTAAAAAGCCAATATTCGGGATATGCCTTGGTCACCAGCTCCTTGGATTATCTCTTGGCGGCAAGACCTACAAACTGAAATTTGGCCACAGGGGTGGTAATCAGCCTGTGCAGGAT
>CAZCMD010000093.1:0-8531 GCA_964499695.1 uncultured Desulfatiglans sp. | reverse complement strand
CCCATGCCTAAAAGAACAGACATAAAAAAAATATTGATTATAGGTTCAGGCCCTATTGTTATAGGTCAGGCCTGCGAATTTGACTACAGCGGTACACAGGCCTGCAAGGCCCTTAAGGAAGAGGGTTATGAGGTTGTGCTTATTAACAGCAACCCTGCAACCATCATGACAGACCCTGAAACGGCTCATCGCACCTATATTGAACCGATCACGCCTGAGATCGTTATTAAAATACTGGAAAGAGAAAGGCCACAGGCAATACTTCCCACACTTGGCGGGCAGACCGGGCTTAATACTGCTGTTAAGGTCGCTGAAACAGGTATACTTGAAAGGCTCGGTATTGAGCTTATAGGCGCATCCATACCTGTTATACAGAAGGCTGAAGACCGTGAGAAGTTCAGGGATGCAATACATAAGATTAATCTCAGGGTGCCCAGGAATGGTATTGTCAGGAACATGGATCAGGCAAGGGAGGTGGCTGAACGGATTGGATACCCGCTTATTATAAGGGCGAGCTTCACCCTTGGGGGGATAGGGAGCGGTATAGCCTATAACCGTGAAGAGATGGAGAGTATTGCCAGCGCAGGTCTTGATGCAAGCATGATATCTGAGATCATCATTGAGGAATCCCTTATTGGCTGGAAGGAATACGAGCTTGAGGTGATGAGGGACTTTAAGGATAATGTAGTTATCATATGCTCCATAGAAAACTTTGACCCTATGGGTGTCCATACAGGTGACAGTATTACTGTTGCCCCTGCCCAGACACTTACAGATCGTGAATACCAGATGATGCGTGATGCGGCCATAGATATCATCCGTGAAATAGGTGTCCAGACAGGCGGTTCAAACATACAGTTTGCCATACACCCAAAAACAGGTGAAATGGTTGTTATTGAAATGAACCCCAGGGTTTCAAGGAGTTCAGCCCTGGCCTCAAAGGCGACAGGATTTCCTATCGCAAAGATTGCTGCAAAGCTTGCTGTGGGGTACACTCTGGATGAACTCGCCAATGATATTACACGTGAAACACGCGCGGCCTTTGAACCCACCATTGACTACTGTGTTGTTAAGATACCAAGATGGACATTTGAAAAATTTCCAGGTGCCCAGGATCGTCTTACCACTTCAATGAAATCGGTCGGTGAAACAATGTCCATAGGAAGGACATTTAAGGAGTCTTTACAGAAGGCAATAAGATCCCTTGAGATAGGACGTTTTGGCCTTGGGTCTGATACACCTGGTGAGGAAGAGCAATATGATCTGCATGAGATAGAAGAGGGGCTGATAAACCCGAATTCAAAAAGATTATTCTTCATCCGCGAGGCATTGAAGAAAAACGTTACTATAGAAAGAATTAATGAACTCTCTGCGATTGATCCATGGTTTCTGTTCAACATCAAGCAGATATATGAGATGGAAACGAAACTTAAGAATATGGCAAGGGACAATATTGATATCATGGATTTTACCCCTGATTTTCTAAAACAGGTAAAGGAGTATGGCTTTTCTGATGTCCAGCTTGGGGTGTTGTTTAACCGGACAGAAGATGAGATAAGGGAGATAAGAAAGATTAAGCATATAGAGCCTGTATATAAACTTGTTGATACATGTGCCGCAGAGTTTGAGGCATATACACCCTATTACTACTCCACATATGAGCAGGAAAACGAGATAAGAAAGATAGAAAAGCGAAAGGTGATAATACTGGGCGGAGGCCCAAACAGGATAGGGCAGGGTATTGAGTTTGACTACTGTTGCGTACAGGCATCATTTGCGCTAAGGGAAATGGGTATAGAAAGCATCATGGTCAACAGTAACCCTGAAACAGTAAGCACGGACTATGATACATCTGACAAGCTCTATTTTGAACCCCTTACAAAAGAGGATGTCTTAAACATAATAGATCAGGAAAGGCCCGAGGGGGTTATTGTACAGTTTGGCGGGCAGACGCCCTTAAATATTGCAGTACCTCTAGCGAACGCCGGTGTTAAAATCCTAGGCACCAGCCCGGACAGCATAGACAGGGCAGAGGACAGGGAAAGGTTCCAGATACTCCTTAATAAGCTCAATATACGTCAACCACAGAACGGCATTGCCACCAACAATGATCAGGCAATAAAGATTGCGGATGAGATAGGCTACCCTGTGATTGTAAGGCCATCCTTTGTACTTGGTGGCAGGGCCATGAAAATAGTCTATGACAGGAGCGATCTTAAGTTATATATGGAGACAGCCGTAAAGGTCTCACCCGGAAAGCCTGTATTAATTGACAAGTTCCTTGACCACACTACCGAGATAGATGTGGATGCCCTGTCTGACGGTACAGATACCGTGATTGGCGGCATAATGGAACATATTGAAGAGGCAGGCGTACACTCCGGTGACAGTGCCTGTGTGCTCCCTTCCATCTCACTTAGTCCTGAAATAATTAGTCAGATCAGGTCATATACAAAGGCAATTGCAAGGGAGCTGAATGTGATCGGCCTCATGAATATACAGTATGCTGTAAAGGATGGCATCATATATATGCTTGAGGTCAACCCGCGCGCCTCAAGAACAGTCCCGTTTGTCAGTAAGGCCACAGGTGTTTCCCTCGCGAAGCTTGCAACCAAGGTGATAATGGGGTGCACATTAAAGGAACTTGGCTTCACGGAGGAAATTATCCCGGTTCATGTCTCATGCAAGGAATCGGTATTCCCGTTTACAAGATTCCAGGGTGTGGATACGATACTCGGCCCTGAGATGAAATCAACCGGTGAGGTCATGGGGATAGATACCTCATTTGAAATGGCCTATGCCAAGTCACAGCTTGCAGCAGGTCAGAAGCTCCCACTTTCTGGAACGGTATTTGTAAGTGTAAAGGATTCTGATAAAAAGGATGTATTAAGATCTGTAGCCATTCTAAGTCAAACCGGTTTCAATATTGTTGCCACAAGGGGTACGGCAGCATATCTGAGGGAGAACGGTATCCCTGTTAAGGATGTCAACAAGGTAAGTGAAGGCAGGCCCCATATTGTGGATATGATTAAAAACGGAGAGATCAGCCTTGTTATAAATACTACAAACAACAAAAAGGCGATATCAGAGTCTTTCCCGATAAGAAGGAGCGCCCTTGTTCTGGGGATACCATATACAACAACAATAGCAGGGGCTGGTGCAACGGCCATGGCAATTAAAAAGATGGTCGAAGGCAGAATCGATGTAAAGACCATTCAGGAGTATCATAATATTTAATAAAGAGCTTATTATGGAATGTTATTGTAACAAAACAAATGAAAAACCTGACAGGCCAAAAGACGAGTGCGGCATATTTGCCATATATAATCATGAAGATGCGGCGAAACTGACCTATTTTGGCCTTTATGCACAGCAGCACAGGGGGCAGGAGAGCGCCGGTATTGTAGTATCAGATGGTGACTGCGTTGTTGAACACAAGGCAATGGGTCTTGTGCCGGATATTTTTAATGACAAGATCCTTGCAGGCCTTAAGGGTACAATTGCATTAGGCCATGTAAGATATTCCACAACCGGCTCTTCGCTTTTGGCAAATGCGCAGCCCTTCAGGATAAAGCATGGTGGTAAATGTATCGCAATGGCCCACAATGGGAACCTTGTAAATGCCTTCACTATCCGTAAAGATTTGGAAGATGACGGCTCTATATTTCAGACCACTATGGACAGTGAGGTGGTTCTCCACCTTGTTGCAAGGTCAATAAAAAAGGGGCTTGAAAAGGCCATGATCGATACCATGAACAGGATAAAGGGCGCCTATTCACTGGTGCTTATGACAGAGGATACAATCATTGCGGTACGTGATCCGAATGGTTTCAGGCCTCTTTGTCTGGCGCGGTTGAATGGAGGCTATGTTATTGCATCTGAGACATGCGCCCTTGATCTGGTGCAGGCAGAATATATAAGGGATGTTGAACCGGGTGAAATAATCATCATCAACAAAGAGGGCTTAAGGAGCATAAAGGCTCTGGAACCAGTTAGAAAGGCCCATTGTATCTTTGAACTCATCTATTTTGCTCGGCCTGACAGCAATATCTTTGGCCAGAATGTATATATGTTTCGTAAAAAACAGGGGCAGCTACTTGCTGAGGAATTCCATGTGGAAGCTGATCTGGTAATGCCATTTCCCGATTCAGGTAATTATGCGGCTATTGGTTTTGCGCAGGCATCTACAATACCCCTTGAAATGGGTGTTATCAGAAACCACTATATTGGCAGGACATTTATCCAGCCATCACAGACCATGCGCGACTTTGGCGTGAAGGTGAAACTCAATCCTGTGAAAGAACTGTTCAAGGGTAAACGGGTGCTGATAATAGAGGATTCAATCATAAGAGGAACAACCTCGAAGACCAGGATTGAGACCCTGAGAAAGATAGGTGCAAAAGAGATACATATGCTTGTATCATGCCCGCCACACAGGTTCCCATGCCATTACGGTATAGACTTTTCAACAAAGGGGGAGCTTATAGCCGCACAGAAGTCTGTTGATGAGATAAGAGCATTTATCGGTCTTGATAGTTTAGGCTATCTGAGCATTGATAACCTTGTAAAGGCTACACACATACCAAGAATAGCCCTCTGTCTTGCCTGTTTTGATGGTAATTACCCTGTGCCTGTTGATGAAGGTGTGGGCAAGTTTTCACTGGAATAAAAAATGTGTAGAGACGTCCGGCCGGACGTCTCTACAATTATTATCCCTATGTTAACATTATACCAGACGCTCCGCGTCCTCTTGCCCGCGTGAAATGAGCTCTTGAAAGGTAATCAGGTTTATTCGCAACTCAGCATGTCATTCCCCGGCTCCGACCGGGGAATCCATTTTTTAATTTACAGAGTCCCCTTTTTTACACATAATAGCAATTTTCAGGAGAATACATTATTGAACAGGATAATCAGAAAACCATCATGACCGAATTTGTTTTTGCAACCTGTCTGCCACGCTCAATGCCCTACCTCAAACGCGAACTGGCGCGCACGCGCCCGGATTTGCGGTTGGCATACTCCAGGCCCGGATTGATCACGATGCGCACAGATGCAGTTCCACCTGACCTCGACACACCCGAGCCGCAGGCTGTTTTTGCGCGGGCTACCGGGCGCTCACTGGGCTTTGCTGACTCGCTTGATCGTATCATTGAATTAGCTGGATTAATCGCAGCCCCGGAAATCCGGGTTCACGTATTCGCGAGGGACCCTGTAAAGCCCGACGAACAGCCCCCAGACTACGATGGGATCAAAAGGTGGAGAGAAAGCATCCGCGGGCAGCTCGGCACCCGCGTGTTAGAGGGTGATGATGCAAAACCAGGTGACACCGTGCTCGACATAGTACTACCGCCACCAGGGTTAACTGATCCGATCCTTGTTGGCTGGCACATACACGACCACTGGCGCGGTGCTGAACCCGGTGGTGTTTGTCAGGTACCTGTTCCGCCGGACGTGCCATCGCGGGCCTACGCAAAGATGGAGGAAGCGCTCCATTGGTCAGCTCTTCCGCTTAATGAGGGTGATGTTGTAGTGGAAATCGGGTCAGCACCAGGCGGGGCAGCAATGGCGCTTCTGCAACGCGGAGCCAATGTTATAGGAACCGACCCATCACGCATGGATCAACGTGTACTCGATTGGCATGGGGCATGCGGAACTTTCCGTCATGTCAGTAATTATGCCGAGCGTCTGCGCGCACGCGATCTGCCTGCTAAGGTCGATTGGCTTGTGCTTGACGCCAACATCGCACCGCATCGTGCGCTCGTTGCGCTCAAGCACCTGATGTCACTGCGCGGGAAATCTATCCGCGGGCTGTTACTCACACTAAAGCTCCACGATGAAGGCGTTATCGAGGATCTGCCAATGTTATTGGATAAGATTCGTGAGCTTGCAGGTGCAATTTCGTTACGCGCAGCCCAGCTCCCGAGTGCACACCAGGAAGTGGTGGTGTGGATCCAGCGCCTGCTATGATACATTTAAGATGACCCTGTTCTTATCTTACTATCGCTTGTAATCATAATAATCCTCTTTTCGGCATCAGGCTTTGATGAAGGCCAAGAGGTCGGCATTGATCACGTCAGCGTTTGTGGTACACATTCCATGCGAGTATTTTTCATAAACTTTCAGAGTACCTTTTTTAAGGAGCTTTACCGATAATAGTGAAGAATCGGCAATCGGTACGATCTGGTCATCATCTCCGTGCATGACGAGTACTGGGACATCTATTTTTTTCAAATCCTCAGTGAAATCGGTTTCAGAAAATGCCTTGATACCATCATAATGCGCCTTCGCTCCACCCATCATCCCCTGACGCCACCAATTATTGATTATACCCTGGGATACATTCGCTCCTGGCCGGTTGTAGCCGTAAAAAGGACCGCTTGCGATATCGAGGTAGAATTGTGCTCGATTTGAGGCGAGTTGGCTGCGGAAATCGTTGAATACCCCGATCGGAAGCCCGTTCGGATTGTCTTGCGTCTTTACCATTATTGGCGGAACTGCGCCGATCATTATCAGCTTGGCGGCATGGCCCTTTCCATGTCGGGCAACATAGCGGGCGGCCTCACCGCCGCCGGTTGAATGTCCAATATGAATAGTGTTGCTTAAGCCAAGATGTTCAACAACGGCGGCGACATCAGCGGTATAATGGTCCATGTCGTGGCCGCTGCTGACCTGACTTGATCGCCCGTGACCGCGTCGATCATAGGCTATTACCCGAAAACCTTTATCTATAAAATAAAGCAGTTGCGAGTCCCATTCATCACTGCTCAACGGCCATCCATGATGAAAAAAAATAGGTTGACCTGAGCCCATGTCCTTGAAAAAAATTTCCACACCGTCTTTGGTAATTATCGTTGCCATATGTCCTCCTTTATATATTTATCTAGTGTCCATCCTCCGTATCAGTGCTACTGAGGATGACGGATAAGCGGTAAGCCGTCAGCATTCAGCTTTGAGCCAAAGGCATTCAGAACAAAGAGTTGGCTGAACCGCTGGTTGCTGACTACTGAAAGCCCATATTATAATAATATTCAGTTTTATAATGAATAGGTCATACAATGTATTTTAGATTGAAATTGACAGTAGGGATATTGAGAAAGAAAGCTTCAGTATCAAGCCTGCAAAGTTGAGAACACTTATAAATTCGACGGGAATTACCCTGTGCCTGTCGATGAAGGTGCGGGCAAGTTTGATCTAAAATAAAAAATAGAAGAGACGCCCCGTCGAACGTCTTTTCTACTCTAAACCGCATTGATACTCTTAGTGATGAGTGCTCTTAATTCTGTCCAATGTCAAGGGCTGCCCCGCTCTTTCATTCATACATGCTTTATAATTGTTATCTCTGGAAATGGCATACAGTTTTATCCTTGACAACCTTATGTAATTTTGGGGTATAATTTCTCAAAAAAAACAAGAATCTATAGGAGCGCTTGCGCAGATGTTCGTGTATGATATTCACCTTTGGACCGGGAGGAGTTAAATGGATGTCGTAGGAGTAGATATTGGATTCGGTTTTACAAAAGCTACTGATGGTAAAGAGTTTATCCTGTTCAAATCCGTTTTAGGGGAAGCGACTGACATACAGTTCAAGCTGCCCATAATAAAGAACGAGGCCGGCCCCTGCATGCATGTCGAGATGGATGGTCGGACCTATTTCGTGGGAGATTTCGCGGAGCAGCACTCCGATACGCGAGAGTTTACCCTCGACCAGGAGAAGCTTCTTACCGAATTCAACAAGGTCCTGACTATGACGGCCATAAGCAATCTATTCGATGGCTATGCCAACGTCAATCTCATAACCGGACTTCCGGTCGGCTTCTACAAAGAAGATAACCAGCGTCTGATGAAAATGCTCAAGGGAATTCATGAAATCACCTTGCATAAGAGCGACGGAACAAGCGAAAACAGACGGGTTAATATCAACAACGTGAAGGTTCTCCCACAGCCACTCGGTTGCTTTTTAAATCTGCTGATGAACGAATCCGGTAAATTTGTAAACCGTGAACTTGCCAAGCAAAAAGTCGGTATCATCGATATCGGTTTCCGGACGACCGATTGTTGTATTTTCCAGGGGATGGAGTATGTCCAAAGAGGCAGCAGCACCTCCAATACCGGGATTTCCGAGAGCTTCAGAGCCATCGCCAAAAAGTTGCGCGAAGAGAGCAATGTAGAGATCGAACTGTACCGGCTTTACAAAGCCGTCGAAACCGGAATAATCAGGATCCGGGGCAAAGAGTACAACATCACAAAGCTACGCGATAAGGTGTTCGAGCATTCGGCCAGCATCATTGCCACCGATATTGAGCGCCTGTGGGCTACCGACTGGGATATCGATCTCATTATCATCAGCGGTGGCGGCGCCATGGAACTGGCGAAA
The DNA here is from genome assembly GCA_964499695.1 of uncultured Desulfatiglans sp. Classification (GTDB taxonomy): domain Bacteria; phylum Desulfobacterota; class DSM-4660; order Desulfatiglandales; family HGW-15; genus JAAZBV01. Next base: position 157 of record CAZCMD010000093.1, on the reverse strand, counting down.
TACCTGCGACCTTTGATTCCCGGCAACATCATGCCTGTTGAAACCAATATTGACGCCCGCCTCAACAATGTACAGGGCTACCTTAAATATGCACGCTATCTTTGGGGAAATGTCGAGCCGCCTGCAGAGCCGGTGAAAAAATAACGGCCTCGACTGC
>CAZCMD010000092.1:0-18941 GCA_964499695.1 uncultured Desulfatiglans sp. | reverse complement strand
CCTCTCTGCTACCAGCTTATCTGTAACATCATATACCTTTTTAAGGTAATCCTCCTTTGCCGGATATAAGGACTTTATCTTTTCAGCATCAAAGGGCACCTTGTACCCTGCAAGGGAACAGAAAAATCCACTCGCCTCATCCAGAGCTTTGCTGTTTCCAAAATATGTTGCCACAGGTGCCTCAACATAAGGATGCCTTACACCACCAAGGGCATTTCCATGTTCATCAAGTTTTATTATAATTTCGTCTTTATCAGGGGCCTTTTCAACTACAATAGGCTCTGTCTTTGGCGGTGGTGTACCGGTTCTGATCCATGCGTAAAGATTCTGATAGGCACTGTTCATGAAGAACTCTATAGGAAAATCGGTCACCCCATATTGATCAATCCCCTCGCATTTTGATACTGAATCTGGCACACCTGCCCTGGCGGAATCTGCCGAATTTGGCGAGTTATCCATACTTTTTTTATTAACATGGGCAGCACCCGGTATCTCATACCTTCTGTATCTGTCAGTTAGCTCATCGTTGTCAGGTCGTCTGGCAACGATTGTGGAATTAAGCACTCCCTGGGTTACAACGCTTATTACTGGAACGCCGCTTGTTTTTATTGTCACACCGGTTTCACCTGGAGGTACTGCATCTACACACTGGTTTAAGGGTACCATAAAGGCATCACCGTCACCTAACATATAGCCGTCAAATATCGGCTTACCATCCGCCATTTTTGCTGTATCAAGCGGGTGTATAAGATTGATATATGTTGCAAGATAACCAGCTGTCTGTGAATAACCGGTAGCAATAAGGTATTTTACATCATACCCTTTTAAAGGGTTTGAATCCTCCTTGCCCTTAAGCAGCTTACCTATCTGACTAACGATATCCCAGACAAGGCCGTTTTCAGTCTCTTTTGTTGTATCATTAAGGGTTGAAGCTTTTATTTCGCATCTCTCATTAGCCGGGGCAGGATTATCCATTGATAATGACTTATACCGCTCTGGATTAAACTTTTGAAGTGCCTTAAGGGCAATGGGTTTTACAGTAACACCAACCCATATGTCACCATTCTCAATAAAGAAATCTTTACAGAACATCCATTCCAGATCCATATCAAACATCTTGGTTGGATTATTCAGTTCAAGAACCACATTACCGCTGAAACGCGCTTTATCCACCGGGCGCCTTACAAGTATCCTTGTGGTATAAGGTGCATCAGCCCGTTTAACAATAACCTTTCCTGCTGCATCATAATCATAGACATTTGCCTTTCCGCTTACAAAAAACTCCTCTTCTACATAACCTGAAGAGGCAATGTTTTGTGGCACAACCGAATGATCCGCCCCGTTAAAAGGGTATAATTCAGAGGTCACCTGCACAGGGCCAATTACCTTAAGGCTATTTGAAGGCTCATTTGTGCCTTTTGAGCATGATAGAGTGAACAATATAAAAATAAATAGTGCAGTAAAAAAATATTTCCTCCCCATTTTAGCCTTTCCTCCTATTATTTTTTCAAGAAAAATTTCTTTATTCTATTAACTCATTCACATGGTTATACTGGAGATGAGTTTTTATTACTACTATTTAGTGTCCATCCATGATGAAACAAATTCCGGATGTGGCTTTCAGCCCTACTCAGGCGGGAGCAGCTAACTCCTTGGTTTGAAGGTGTTTCGCTGAAAGCTGAACGCTAATAGCTGATCGCTTGCCCGTCCTCCGCAGTAGCTCTGCTACGGAGGATGGGAATCCAAAAACGACAGTTTTTGGATGGACACTATTTGAATATCGAAGGTGACCATCCATCACCAATACCATATGGCAGAATAACCCCAAACGCAAAAATACCCCTTAACTTGCCATTCTTCATCTTGAACATATCGGCAAATGGCATTGAGCTTGGTGTTTTAGCAAAACTCGGATAGGTTTTTCCATCCGGCATTGTGATAACATCAAACCCTCTGTGATTAAAGCAGTACAGACCCCAGGTGATCCCTTTTTCAATATCCACTAATGGTGTGCGGCGCGGGAGCACACTATATATTGTCTTTAGTGATGGAGGAATCTTGCCGTCAGGTGCAGTGCATAATGCAGCAGAGGGTAATCCGGGCGGAGGTGGCCCCATGCCTGGAATCTTGCCGCATGTAACCATCCCGTTTTCTACCCTGTAAGCTTCAGGGACCCACGGTATTGAACTTGCATCAAGTGTATCCATGGCCTTGAAATATATATCGGACATGTTAAGCATCTCTTCACGGCTCATGCGTTCGGAAGGGGCAAGCGTTTCATTAAACCCGGGTGGAACATTTTTCAGATTACCGAGATTTTTTTCATCCACATCGCGGACAACAATAGATTCGGCCTCAGTTATTAATCCGTTTACCACCTTGAGCCGTACAGATAGTAATACCGGTTTATCATGCTCTTTAGCAATACCGGTCCATGCCACCTGCCCTTCCTGTGTATCACATGCATAAAACTTAAAATCACTTAAGCCCGAGGCAGTGAACCAGAGCCCTTCGGTAGGTGGCAGTTTCACAGTATTCTCAGTGAAAACAAATTCCCTGGCAAACGGGGCTTTTGAAGCATCATGAGCTACCATTGCAGAGAGGTATTTATCTGCAATACCCTCCAGACATGCCCTGTCACATCCTGTTTCAGCAAAAAGAGATACAGAGAAACAAGACACACACATTATTATTAAAATGAAAACCAGCAGTCTTTTCATAATACCCCCCTCTTTTGTGTTTATGTTATCTCCACTCTTCTTGTTCCAATGGTCTCCGTTGGAACGTCCTCTTTGAGGCTCTGAGTCTGGTGGAAAACCTGTTTTGAAGTAAATAAAAATATCAGAATAGATATAATGATCAAGATTTAAGACTAATATGTATAAAAATCAAGAAGAAAAAGGTAAGGAGGTGTGGATAGTGGCAAACATGTATTATTCGGAAATATGATACCTCTATCGCTGATTTTCCGGATATTCAGCAATACACCTGTGGCTTTTCAGGGCATGATAAAAATTAGTTATCCCAACCATCATCAAACCTCTTGACTATAAAAATGCATTTCCCTATAGTTCGTCCTATTGAACAAGCTCCTTTTAAAAGATCAAAAGCATTATCGCTTGAGTGTTTAAGTATTTATTAATAGATCAGCCTTTTCAGGCTGCAATATTGGTAAAATAATTAATGACACTTACCACTTGAGATCATCCTGTCAGTTCCTTCTATTGTTCATGCAGCATGGTGTTTTTTGGTTTTACTTACCAATTCTAATAGGAGTTAGAGTATGAAAACGAAAAAAGCCTGTCTTATGATTATTGTAACTATCCTGTTTTTCATCTTACCAACCTTAACTACCCTTCAACCGGCATTTGCAGAAGATAAATGTGACAGGGCATGTCTTGAGGGGTTTGCTGACCGCTATATTGAAGCCATGGTCAAACATGATCCATCAAGTGTGCCCCTTGCTGCTGATGTAAAATTCACCGAGAACGGGGTTGAGCTTAAGGTAGGTGATGCCCTGTGGGCTACAGCCAGCGCAAACACTGATTACCGTATCTATGTTACTGACCCTTTAACCGGTCAGGTCGGTTATTCAGGTATTGTAAAAGAGAATGGCACCCCTGTACTTATCTCATTCCGCCTGAAAATAACTGATGGAAAGATCAGTGAAATAGAACAGATTGTGGGAAGGGACCGGAATTTTTCAGGCGTGGATAAACTTAAAACGCCTGATCCTATTTATGCGCAGGTTCTTAAACCTTCCGAAAGAACTCCGCGTGATAAAATGATCCCCATTGCTGACAGCTACTTTGCAGCCCTTGAAAGGGCAGATGGTAAGCGTCCTGTCCCATTTGCAGACGCCTGTAACCGGATGGAAAACGGCATGCAAACCACCAACAACAAAGAGATGCGCGCTGGTATGGGCGGCGGTATCAATATCCTTGCAATGAGCTGCAAGGAGCAGTTCAAGACAGGGTATTTTAAATTTGTTACAGAGATACGCAGGCGGCATGTAATGGTCGATGAAGAGCGTGGCATGGTCTTTTCATTTGCCGCACTTGATCATGCTGGCAATATCAAACAGGTTACCACTACCGATGGCAAGACACATGACATAAGTCAGTTGAGCCCGACGACACTTTTTGGTGGAGGACTTTTCAAGATCATAAATGGTGAAATAAACAGGATTTACACGGTCTTCTATTCAGCGCCTTACGGTATGAAGCACGGATGGTAGGCCATGTAGATATTTTGTCAGTATTGTATTTCACAGATACAGCGGCACAAGACCTATTTTGTTATTGTTAACCACGGAGGACACTGAGGTCACGGAGTTATTTTTTTATCTTTTATTCTGTGCTCTCCGTGTTCTTGTATGATTGAAGTGACAAGCTAAAATTGAACCGCAAAGACGCAAAGGGCGCTAAGAAAAATAAAATTTATTTATTAATAACATAATAAAAAGTTTTTCTCCGTGCTCTCCGTGAACTCCGTGGTGAAAATATAAGTTATTCAATTGTCGTCAATGTATATTTAGTCCATTAATCAAAACCAAACAGGAGGGATAAAATGATTACAGGTAAAAATCAGGAAAGATTAAGTCACAGTATCAGAGATTCAAAATCGAACAGCCGGTTTTTTGTGTTGGGTATATTGATCGCACTTTTATTAATGTTTATCTTCACTGTCTCCTGTTCCAACAACAAGGCGCTTGAGGATAAATTGGCGCAGGTAAACAACACCAATGCTGAGCTGGAAAAAAAGCTGAATGAAATGGACAATCGGATGGGAATCCTCGAAGACACCCAGGCGATCAGGAACCTGCATTATGCTTACGGGTATTACATAGACAAGTGCCTGTATGAAGATGTAGTCGATCTGTTTGCCGAAAATGGAGAGGTACATTTTTTCGGAGGCATTTTTAGAGGTAAGGAACAGGGTGTGCGCCGTCTTTATGTGGGCAATTTTCTACAGGGATTTACCGGAGGCAAGCCGGGGCCTGTTTATGGTTTTCTCCTGGATCATCCCCAGATGCAGGATGTAATCCATGTTGCGCCTGACCGGATGACCGCCAAGGCAAGGTTCCGCTGCCTTATGCAGGCTGGAGCACATGAATCATCACCATCTGCAAAAGCTGCAAAAGCAAAAGGAGAGAAGCCGATGGTATGGTGGGAAGGTGGTATCTACGAGAATACTTATGTAAAAGAGAATGGCGTCTGGAAGATCCAGATACTCAATTATAATCCACTCTGGCATGCAGATTATGAATCAGGGTGGGGAAAGTCCAAAATGATCTATGACAGCACCGCTCCCAAAAAACTCTATCCGGAAAACCCGGTAGGGCCCGATGAACCTATGGAATCGCCTCCGGCTACATGGCCAAATACATCCATTGTGCCATTCCATTACATGAATCCTGTAACAGGTAAACCGCTTACGATGGAATCAAACTGGAAAAAAGAGGAGAGTAAATAAGGATGCGCAAGCTGTCAGCTTTCAGCCATCAGCTTAACGCTTTTAAAGAAAGATTTAGCTGAAAGCTGATCGCTGAACGCTCCATACAGAAATTGTTTCTTTCTGTATGGATCATTTTAACACAGGAGGTCTCATGAAACATAATGAGTCACGTAGAAGATTCTTAAAAGCAGGATTGGCCCTGCCTGCTGTCGGGCTTTTATCTGCCAAAAGCCTTGGCGATATATTACCGCAACCCTCTCCTGCCGGTTTAGCATTTCGTACACTGGGCAAGACAGGGCTCAAGGTAACAAGCGTGGGTTGTGCTGCCGGTGCAGTTCCGAATCCTGATATCCTGGCGCGCGCACTTGATATGGGTATCAATTACTATGATACAGCCCGTATATACGGTCAGGGGAAGAGCGAAGAGTTTTTAAGAAGGGCCATTAAAGGAAAAAGGGATAAGATAGTCCTGGCAAGCAAGACCTTTTCAAATACAAAAGAAACCATACTCAAGGATATAGAAACGACCCTTACTACCCTTGGCACTGACCATCTCGATATCTATCACCAGCATTCAAGGCACACGCCACAGGAAATAACCGATGAGATGATCGAGACAATGGAGCTTGTCAAACAGCAGGGTAAGACCCGCTTTATTGGCGTGAGCACACATGACCCAAATGCAATGGTGGATTTTATCCTGAAGGTGGGTAAGTTCGATGCAGTCCAGACAACCTACAGTTATGCAATAGGTGCACCCTTCAGGGATGGGGCGATTAAAAAACTTTATGATGCGGGAATAGGTGTTATCGCCATGAAGGTAGTGATAGCAACAGCCACACCCAAGGGAGATAAAGGCAACCATCTTTCTAATGAAGGCGGGCTCGCAGCCATCAAGTGGGTACTGAATAATCCGGCAATATCAACGACTGTACCCTGGTCTGAAACCATGGAAGAGCTTGAGATCAATTTCCGTGCCATGGCTGAACCTTATACTGCTGCCGATGAAAAGATACTCTTTGCACGTAACGAACAGATCCGAGAGTTATACTGCCGCATGTGTTTCCAGTGCAAAGGTAAATGCCCGAAAGGTGTGCCTGTGGCAGATGAATTGCGTTTTCTGGCATATAATGATTTTAAGGGCAATTTTCACGAGGCGCGCGAGGGTTTCTGGAGCCTGCCAAGGGAGATTAGAAATATACGCTGCATAGATTGCTCTGAGTGCGTTGTGAAATGCCCTAATGGAGTAAAGGTACATGAACGCCTTATCAGGGCCCAGGAGTTGCTGGCGTAATAGGCAGATTGGATTTTCGTAGGGTCATTTATTCCCGACCTGGCTTTGCATTATATATTGTAGAGACAAGGCAATCCTTGTCTCTACATGGTTGTTCATAAAACCCAAAGTCGTTGACTAAGGGAATTCATCTTGTAAAAAGTTCCCTCCCCTGGTGGGAGGGATCAGGGAGGGGGAACATGTATTTGATCACTCCAACCAATCCTCCCCCATTAATGGAAAGGAGTGATTATGAAAAGGAGAGAAAAATATGAAGAAACAATTGACACTGTTTATTATTGCCATACTGTGCTTTTCAATTGCAGGCTTCGCCTTTGCAAGTGAATGTGACCGCAAATGTCTTGAAGGCATAGCTGACCAGTACCTTGCCGCAATGGTCGCCCATGATGCATCAAAGGCACCATTTGCTGATAAGGTTATCTTTACAGAGAATACAATAAAGCTGCCTCTCACTGAAGGGCTCTGGTTTACTGCGTCAGGCATGGGTGATTTCAAGATATATATCTGTGACCTTAAGACCGGCCAGGTTGCATGGGTGGGTGGTGTTAAGGAACATGACAAACCCGTTATCCTATCCTTAAGATTAAAGGTAGAAAACAATAATATCACAGAGGCCGAATCGATTGTGATCAGGGATATGGATCAGAAGAACCTTGCCAATTTTAAAATGACGGGAAAGCCTTTTACTGATTTTCTTGCACCATCAGACCGTGTTTCACGCGAGGAATTGGCAAAGATCCCGGAACTTTATTTTAATGCATTAAAGATACTGGATGACAAGGATGTACCATTTGCTGATGAATGCTACCGCCTTGAAAACGGCATGGTCACAGCAGGTACCTTTCCCGGAGCGCCAAAACCACCGCCCGGAATGCCTTCAAGCTCCAAGTGCAAGAATGGCAAGATATCACCCATGCTAAAAACCATCTACAGTGTTCAGCCACGGCGTACACCTGTGGTGGATGAAGAAAAGGGTATTACATGGGGTATCTACTGTTTTAATCACCGGGGGCTTGCATCTGTAGAGATGCCGGATGGAACCATAAAGCCTACATATTTTAACAGCCCGAACAGTATGCCTGTTTCGGAGATATTTCATTCAAGAAAGGGACAAATCATAGGCATATGGGGGCTTGGATCAGCAATGCCATATGGTATAGGTGATGGCTGGATCGGCCCGGTGTACAAGTAAGATATATAGAAACGAGCAACAAATCTGGATTTCTATCCTGTAGGGGCGAATAATTATTCGCCCCTACCCTTTTGTTTAACTGATTTTGTCTTTCCTCTGGATTCTGGCTTCTGACTTCTGATCTCTCTCTCCACAATACCGTACAGCTTCCAATGACATGGTGGTATGAAAATATAAGTTATTAAATTTCTAAAGAGCGTCCAATTCACCAAGGGCATCCCTGATTTCACTGATTCCATTAAAAATTTGTTTGTTACAGGAAGTACATCGTGACCGTCGATGTCGCCTACGAATCGAGTATTGGGTATATTATGAAGAACTGCGGATTACGAGTTAAAATAGGGTAAACAGCCTTATTAGCCAAATAAGCATCAATCAAATAATTTTTTCGCACTTCATAATTTTACGCGTTTAAGTCTGAGCGAATTGCTGATCACAGAAACTGAACTGAAACTCATTGCCGCTGCCGCTATAATTGGTGATAACAGTATTCCAAAGAACGGGTATAATATTCCTGCGGCAATTGGAATACCGGCCGTGTTATAAATGAAGGCAAAGAACAGATTCTGTCTGATATTACGTATGGTGGCTCGGCTTAATCGTCTGGCTCTGACGATACCGCGCAAATCGCCCTTGATCAATGTAACATCGGCACTTTCCATTGCCACATCAGTACCTGTACCCATAGCGATACCCACTTGAGCCTGTGCGAGCGCAGGTGCGTCGTTAATACCGTCACCGGCCATCGCAACAATATTTCCTTTCGCTTGAAGTTGTTTAAGTATCTCAGCTTTTTGGTCGGGTAATAGCTCTGCTTGTATTTGGTCGATCCCGAGTTTGTTGGCAACGGCTTCTGCGGTTGCACGGCTATCACCTGTGAGCATCACTATTTTGATACCTTCGGCGTGCAAATCGTGGATAGCTTCCGCCGTTGAGCTTTTAATAGGGTCTGCGACACCAATCAACCCCGAGGCTTTGCCATTGATGGCAACGAACATAATGGTTTTGCCATCAGCGCGTTGTTTGTTCGCCTCTACCGGTAAGTGCCCTGTATTGATACCCAGGCTTTCCAATAGTTTTATGCTGCCCACTGCCACTGTATGCCCATCAACTTCACCCGTAACACCTTTGCCGGTAATGGACTGGAAATTATTAACCATAACCAGTTCCACGCCTCTTTCTTCTGCTCCATGCACGATTGCTTCTGCTAAAGGATGTTCGCTGGCCCGTTCAAGGCTGGCGGATAAACGTAATATTTCGTCTTCGGTAAACCCTCTCTCTGCTTGCACCACGACCAGTTTTGGTTTGCCTTCCGTCAACGTACCGGTTTTGTCTACTATGAGAATATCCACCTTTTCCATGATCTCCAGTGCTTCGGCATTCTTTATCAAAACTCCACCAGTAGCGCCACGCCCCGTTCCCACCATGATAGAAATTGGTGTGGCAAGCCCTAATGCACACGGGCAGGCGATGATTAGAACAGCAACGGCATTCACAACAGCATGCGCCAGACGTGGTTCGGGTCCCCACATCCACCAGACAATAAAGGAAACAACGGCAACGCCAACAACAGCGGGTACGAAGTAGCCTGCAACAACATCAGCCAGTTTCTGAATTGGCGCCCGTGAACGCTGTGCCTCTACCACCATGTTAACAATCTGTGCGAGCAGGGTATCGGAGCCGACTTTCTCCGCGCGCATTAACAAAGTACCTGTTCCGTTAACTGTAGCGCCGATAAGTTTCTGTCCTGCTGATTTGGCGACCGGGATAGGTTCACCGGTGATCATGGATTCGTCTACGTTACTTCCTCCGTCGATGACTGTACCATCGACGGGTACCTTCTCGCCTGGGCGAACGCGCAAGGTGTCACCGGGCTTTACTTGTTCCAGGGGCACATCCTCCTCTCTTCCGTCATCTCGCACGATTCGCGCCGTATTTGGTGCAAGCTTGAGGAGCATCCGAATAGCCGCGTTGGTTCGTGAACGGGCACGTAATTCGAGGACTTGTCCCAGCAGCACAAGCGCAGTGATCACTGCCGCAGCTTCAAAGTATACATGAACCAGACCGTATTCCATTTGCATGACAGGAGGGAATATCTGAGGGAATACTAAGGCCATAACACTGTATATCCAGGCTACCGAGACACCCAGCGCGATCAGGGTAAACATGTTGAAATTCCAGGTATGAATGGAACGCCAGCCTCGAACGAAAAACGGCCATCCACCCCATAACACCACAGGTGTAGCTAACACAAATTCAATCCATTGAACCACATGCATTGAAATCCAATTGGGCAACCAGGAAGGCATTAAATCGGCAATCATAGCGAGAATAAAAACCGGCAAAGCCAACACGGTGCATATCCAAAAACGACGGCTCATATCGATGAGTTCTTCATTATTTTCTTCACCGCTGGATGTAACCGGTTCCAGCGCCATGCCGCATTTGGGACAATTGCCAGGCCCCTGCTGTCTAATTTCAGGATGCATCGGACATGTGTAGACCGCCAATTCTCTATGTGTTTCGGGAAGTAGTGAGGTTTCCTTATCGAGATATTGTTCTGGGTGCTCTTTGAATTTGTGCAGGCAGTTTTCGCTGCAGAAATAATAGTCTTTGTCTGCATATTGGTACTGGTATTTAGAGTCACTCGATACCATCATATTACAGACAGGATCTTTGTGCTGATCTTTTTCTGTATTTGGTTTTGTACTCATGTCTTAATCTCCCTTGTGGGCGGTCAACAGCTCAGATCGTATGTGATTACACTGCAGCCCCCTTATTCGAGTTCACTGGCAGAGCCGATTGCTTTGGATCACATCTTAGTAAATAAGAATAGAACATCCAAATGTCAATGAGGATTAACAACAACCAGTAACGATTTAACTCTCATATATTCGCAATAACCCGTTTCAACAATTTTAGCACGAACAGGATTGTCAATCTAGCCGATAATTTCTGTTCAAAATGTCTTTATCGGAAAGAATAAATCGGAAAATAGCTATGGTAACTGGAAGCTCAACAAGTGAGAAGTTACGACCCACGCTCCCATGAACCTAATTTGCCCGCAACCACGATTAAATTTCAAAGAGAAAATCGTTATTCGACAACCTTCAATACCGTTTAAAAGTCTGAGCTCTTCATGAGAAATAAAGAGTGAATACTTCAGAAAAGGAATGGTTTTTTAAAAGCGTCCCACTCTCTACGTATTTAGTAGATTGTTATGTATTTGTGAATTTGTTATAGGGTTGACTTTAGAACTATCTTGCGAAACTTTCAATAAATCTCGAATTTCCTTCAACACTGATAATGACTCATTTATTTTCCAATACCAACAAACAACTTCTCGTAGTATTAAAAAAACAATTATTAAGATAAAAAGAAAACTAATTAAAGGTATAATGGTTTCCTCAAATACCCCGCTGGCATTAGCGTAAGAAGGCGTCACCAATATGGCCAACAATAAAACCCCTAAAATATTTTTCCATTTTCCCATCACCAGTATCCTCCTGTTTTAGTATTGTTTAATGTTAAGAAATCCTTTTGCGTCGAGTCTAAACAATAACCACCACCTAAACTCAGAAACTGTTTTCTGTCAACTGTGTAGGAGACACCCACGTCTTACTCATGAGTTATCAAAATCAAGAAAACCGTCCAGCTCCCACTGTCATAGCGATATGAAAATATAAGTTATTAAATTTTTAAAGAGCGCCCCCATTGACTGCAGGCAACTATTCCAATATGTTTGCTAATGTTTCTACCTTATTTTTCCTCCTGATATTTTACTAGAAAGCTGACATCAGGTTTTTTATAAATGCTTTTAATCCCATGAACATAAATCATAGGTCCAACAGTTAAATGGGTTTCATCAGGAAAAACCCGTGTTCGCAATTCCATACCTTCAAGTTTTTTCTTTCTCAGGATTTCTTCAAGTCTAAATACATTGGTTACGGTCAATGACTTAGCTTCTTCTCCTGCTTCTTCAAGAGCGCCAACGCCCATAAAGATATTTGCATTCAGCGTATTGTTTTTGGCAATAAAGGCTTCAGCCTGTTTAAGAATATCCTCATTTCCCCAATCAATTGACGGGCTTCCGATTATGTATTTATTAAAAGTATCAGGCTTATTAAAAAGAACATAAAGTCCAAACAAACCACCAAATGAATGCCCATTAATAGCACGATCTCCTCTCAGGGTAGGGTAATTATCATCAATGAACGGGATTATTTCCTGCCTGATAAACTCCAGGAATTCCTTCGCACCTCCATTCTTTTTTCCTTTTACCACATTGACGTCTCTTATTAAATCTGCAGCAGGAGGCGTATCAATGACAGTTTCAACCTGTGTCATATCTCTTGCTCGTAAATTAAAAGAGCTTAGGAAATGTTTCCCAGGATATCCTATGCCGACCAGTATGAATCTTGGAACCTCACTAATTCCCTGAAGCAGGTGTGTAATATCCCGTGGATAAAAAAAATTGGAATCCAGGCAATAAAGTACCGGGAACCTCTCAGTTTCATTATCATGTATAATAGGCATGGATACAGTGATTATAAACTCCTGATCCACAAATTTAGAATTAATATGATGAGTCTTGAGATCAGGTACTGAGAATTTTGCTTCCTGAGCGGTAGTTGGAAAACATGGAAAAATAAATAGAATCACTAAAACTGCTGCTGGAATAAAACTGTAATTATTCTTTTTCATTTTTATCCTCCTTTTGTCAGATATAATAAGGGCCTCTTTCATTAATCCAGCCATCATAACCAAGTTCTTTAATTTTAAGCAGGTTATTATATGGTAGTAGAGTGGTAGAGTGGGACTATAACCCTTTGTATTTTTAAGATATAACGTTGGTAAAAAGGTAATTCAAACATTTATTTTTACCATTTTATCTACGTCCACTACTTTCACGGATTCTCTTTTCAGCAGGCTTGTTTTTTTGAATCTTTTACATTGAGTCATTTTGCAGTTTTTATCTCCTTAAAGGGAATACGCTTGATTGCATTAATGAAGATATCATTTTTTGTATTGCTTATTAGTAAGGCTCTTAATGTGCTCCAGTATTCCTCGGATACATTAAAGGCTATCTTTGAACATATATAAAATGCTAATTCTTCTTCAAATTGTATCCATTTTTCGCTCATTAGAATCTGTGTTCTTGAAGAATTCAAATCAAGATCTCTTTCTCCACAAATATCAACAACTAATAGAAGAGGGAAAGGCCAAGTAAGTTTTACTTGATTCTTCTGAACACGCCAAAAATCTGGAAACAGTGTCGTTGGAATCTCAATACCATGTAAGGATATTCGTGATTTTGAGCTTGCTAATGTACTGTGTGATGTGGCGTGATCAATTTGGCCCTCATCGTCAATCGATATAGAAGTTGATATTAGTTCTATCTTGGTACCACTCATACTAATTGATTTATCTAAATCATAGCTTTTACCATCAATTTCTACAGATTTTGAGGAGACTTCAAAATTCTTTACTGGAATGCCATGTCTCTCAAGAATTGCAATTATAGCTGATCCAACGAATCCAGTAGATTTATCTTTTAAGTCAATGTAGAACTCTCTTATGTTATTATGCGCCGCCCAAGAATAATCTTTTAATGAATCGGCCTTGATCAACAAAAAGCTATTTTCATCTATATGACTTTCGTGAGAAGAACTTTTAATCGATATTTTGAAAGGTGGATTTGGTATTACATTATTTACTGAAGATATAAACTGATCTTCACTCATCCTTTCCCAAGGATTTGTGCCTTTCCTTAGTATTAATTTCGTGGATGTACCGGGAATTTTTCTCGACCCAGTTTTTATCCAAAAAATACTATCTTGACCTTCAATGATAATGTTTATTGGTTCCCCGGAATCATGAGGGCCATAAACTCTTCTTGTTTCGACCACAAGGGTATCGGCGACCATAAAACAGGACAGTATTCCAATCCCAAACCTAGAAGCAGGGGCAAATTTAGCATTCGATTTTGATTTGAGATCAAAAAACTCTGAAGATTTATAAAAAGAAGATCCTATTTTCGAATAATAAGAGTCAATAATGTTTTGATCCATTCCAGTACCATTATCAATTATTTCTAAAATATCTTCTCCATTATCTTGAGTATAACTAATAGTTATTTCGGGGGTATATGAGTTTCCCCAACTCTTCTCCAAAGCATCGCGTAAAAGACAGGCGTCAATCGAATTTTGAAGTAACTCTCTTAATGCTACTTCAGGATTACCATATAATTTTGTGCCCAATAACAGATCGATAACTTGGTCCTTACTTAAGTTGAATTGTGTCTCTCTATAAAGGTATAGCGGTTTCCCAAGGATATTTTTCTTTGTCTCAATCTTGGACCGATCAACTTTATAAGGAATTTTTATCTGTATCTTCCTATTAATAGTCTGATTGAACTCATTCATTGAGGAAATTATATTATTACAAGTGCTAAGCTCTGCATCAATAAGGTTGCAAAAAGAATGTATCGAAGCCTCAATCGCTGGGTGTTTACATTTTGCATGAAATTGGATTAAGTCCTCATTAATGGTCCATGCTTCAACTGACCTGTGTCTAGCCCATTCTTTGAGTGAAATAGGATTTCTAACGAACAAATGCGAAAATAAAACAGATGGTGTCCTTTTTGCATCAAAATCAAAAATATCAGACAATCTCAGAATTACACCTAGTAATGGAAGGCATGCATATACATCAGGTCCACATAGATAGTTTTTATCCAATTTAAGCAGTGATAGTGCGTCTTCGCTGTGGCTAAAACAGATTTGTGCAAATTCACCGGTAAGATCAGTATCTCTGTAAATAATCTTTTCATCCCAATCAGCTTGGATTATTTCTCTCGCTCTAAAGGCGTGAGTTTCCCTAATATACTCTGATATAAGGTAATCTTTTAATAAATCAGCGTTGCTATTATCCCCATTTTCTGTGAAAGACTTAATGTTTTCAGCATCGGCTGGCTTGGAAGCGTAGTAACGATTAAACTTTTCATACTCTTGTCGCTCAATATTGTCACTAAAGCATGGATCTAAATCCCAGATTTTTTTCCAACTCAAAATAGACTTTTCATCAGGCGACATCCCTATGTCATGTAGAAATGCACTTAAAATCAAGAGCATAATTTCAGGTACAGAAAACTGTTGCAATGTATTTATAGGAACGAGCTTCTCCATAATATTAAGAACTCTAAACAGATGTGTCCCATCATGCAAAGTAAATTGGCCCATATGCCGAAGAATCGTTTTTGTTCTTTGGTAAGCATAATAAGTTGCCTCATCAATCAATGACAAAACATGATCCCCCGCAGGGTCTGAATCGCATTTTTTTTGCAATATGTTATATAAAGAACTCTTTTGAAGCCTTAATTGTGTCTCTTCTCGCCAATCATCACTCATTTATTGCTCCAGATTTGATTGCACATAAAAATAATCGAACTTAAAAATGCATACATCAACTCTCTTAGGATGTGTATCGATAAAATTGAATTAATGCGCTATTACTATTTTTTAGATCAGTTTTATCCCATATTTTTTAGCCCTTTTTTTAAAGGCTTCACTACCACCTTCTAAAGATAGAATACTTTTCCGTACGGCTCCCCTTTCAACACCGCCTGTAGCAACTATATTACCCTGATCAGGATCAGATACAGTCTCATTTTTCTGAATTTTTATAATCTTTTCACTATCACCAAGGACAGTAATATTTTGATTGTGTGTGACTATTATAAATTGTCTCTTGCCTTTGTTCGCTTTCAAAGCGTCAATTATTGTCTGAATATATTCGGAATCAAGGCTGTCTTCAGGTTGATCAATAATAAGAGGACAGTCGTTTGAACTAAATAGGATGGAAAGCAGAAAGCTACACTTTTTCCCAGTGGATAGTCTTAGAAAATTTGTTCTTGTACCAGTTTGCTTATCAATAATATTCAGACTGATTTTGGGTTCCAATATGATTTCCTGTAATTCCATATATGCTGAGGAAAAATTGTATCCAAAATCCGCCAATGTTTCGTTAAAAAACTCGTTTATCTTTTCAGACGTGGTTTCTGTAATGTTGCATCTCATAGTCAATCCAGTTGCATCTTTGTTTTTAACATATTCAATAAAGTCTTTTAGGTTTATGTTGCTTGTACGTATTCTTGATGTTTGTTGTTTAAAATCATAAATCCCAAGCCCCTGCAAACGGCCTTCTAAAAATGAATAAAGAGTTTCATTATCCAATTCTTGGACTTCGAATTCAATATCGGGGAACCTTTTTTTGAGATCTTCAGCATTCTGTATTCTATGAACACGCAATTCATTTAATGCTTCGTCTAACAAACATAATAATGTTTCTCGGACTTGGTAGTGTCTATCGATCTCCTTCTTTAGCCTATCGTATTTTGGTAGGTTGATTTTATCGATATCAATGATAGTCTTGTTCCATTTATTTATATTCTGTATATCAATATCTAAATTCTCGATTTTATTTTCCTTTAGATATTGATTGTATTGCTCCTTTTTATTTTCAAATTGTTCCTGCCAATTATGCTTCTCAAGGAGTTTAGTGACAGATGATGAAATCTCTGAAAGTTTTTGTTCAACGACCCCTTTTGTACTTTGCAAAACATTATTAATTTCTGTATTCAATTTCAGTAACTCATCGATAAATTCTTTATTTTGCGTTTTATTCGTTTCAATCTCGAACACTAATAGTTCATTTATCTCTTTGAAATAATCTTGGAAAATAGATCGTACCTTATCAAGGTTCTTTTCAAATACTTCAATCGATGATTCTTCATACTGCCACTTTTGAAATTCATTGATAATGTCATGCTCAATTTTTGATTTAGTATTTTCAATCTTTATCTTTAAATCTTCTTTCTCTAATAATTTGTCGCTATGAGTCTTGATGTCATTGTAAGCCTTTAAAATATTGCCCTTGTTAAACTGAATAAACTCAACCAACTCCTCAATAAATTCAGTTGTATCCTTGTAGTTTCCGAGACCATCCAATATTTTTATTATTTGTTCTTTCTGTTTAATGATCTGTATAAGCTCCCCCTGGCTATATGCCTCAATACAGAAATCCATCACGTCTGGCTGCAGAGTTGTTGGTTGAATTGTTGGGAGTTTACTTTCATCATTAATTGTTCCGTCATACGTCTTACTCATTTGTAAAGATCTGTCGTAGATACCAATAGCTGTTTCGCCTTTGAATACCTTTATTTTAATGCTGTTGCCATTACGTAACAGATTGAGTAACCGGCCAAAAAACTCGTCGTGAATTTTTTTCTGTGGGTAATCATTGGTAATAAACCTGAGATAATCGATTAAAACTGATTTTCCTGAACTGTTCCCTCCGATTATAGTGTTCAAGTCCGGGCTTAATTCCATAGAAAAATCTTCGAAATAGCCGCCGTCAGACTCCAAGGATTTGATATAGAAATAGTCGTTTTTAGTTTTTTCTTCAGAATAAGCTATCCGAATGTCAGGTTCATATAGGATCTGCTTCAAACCTTCAAAATCAAGGGTATCCATTTTGATCCATGTAAAATTAGTGCCGATGAGATTCCTTTGATGTGCATCTGAACATATTATTGTAGGTTTATTGAATGTTTTTAAGTAGAAATTAATCTGTTTTTCATCGTATCTTGATAACTCACACACATCTATTATATTTTTCTGCATTATTTCTGTTTTTTCAGCACCTAAGGCATTCCAGACTTCATATACAGTAGCAGTACCAGTTGTATGTGGCACATTTTCAAAACTTCCATGCTTCTCACCTGCATGGGCGATAACTATACCGCCAAGCTCATGAGCAAGCTTTGAGGCATCATTTAGTGGAACAGCGATTTCATGTATGCCAATTTCATAGAATTTTTCAGGATCACCACCTGAATGCATTGACGCTTCACCAGCTTCTTTGATCTTCTGCCTCGTAATACCTAAAGGATTAAGGAAATTCTCCTTTATTGTCTCTTGATTAACATTTTCAGGGAATAGCACAATTATATGGACTGGTGGACGTCCAATTTGAGTCTTAAGTTCAACACCAGGTAAAGCGGTTATTCCTTTCTCCTTAGATTTCATAAGCAAATAATCAACGTTATCGACAGTATTGTGATCAGTTAATGCAATAATATCTAGCCCTTTAGCAAGAGCCTCATCCACAATAACGTCGACAGTTAGATTGCTATCACCAATTGATGCATTTGAATGAATATGAAGGTCACACTTTCGCCATTTCACATAGTTATTTATCATAACGAGTTCCTTTGAATTGTTTAAAAATCATTTTGGCAAATCGCATGAACAACTGGGGTCTCACTTGACATTGTGAACAAATCGGGGTCTCCCTTGACATTGGATAGTTTCCAATCCACCAGAGGCGGACAAGTAATTAATAATTAAAAACGACTGGATTCCAGGTCTCGCCCCGTTAAATAGGATTTGATACAATCTTACCTTTCGGTATTTAACAGTATAAAAAATGACGTAAACTATTCGTAAAAATATTGATTTAATATTCCCCGTATACGACACGGGATCTTCGACAAGATATAAAATTCAATATTTTCGTTAAAACCATAAGACTTCTAAGACAGTAATTCATTATACCCGAAAAGATACAATGGGTTTGGTTTAAGACTTTTTTGTAATAAATGCAAGAGGTTTTCAATTAATTGTGTAAATTAATTGAAAAATTCAATATTAAAGATTCAAAATTTCCGCCTTCGCAAAAGCTATCAAGCTTCGGCAGGACAGGCAAGATTGGAAAACCATATTGAAGGCTGTTAGGAAAAGTATTAAAACCCACGGTCGCCCATATCTTTTCGTGTATTTTGTGTGTTTCGTGGTTCATGGATTAAAGTTTTTTTTAACCGCGAAAGGCGTCCGCCTTCGTAAAAGACATTCATGCTATGGCGGGACAAGCGAATAGCGCGAAAGTTTTAGTTATTAAAAGTCTTTTTTCGTGTCGTTCGTGTGGTTCGCGGTTTAT
>CAZCMD010000091.1:0-18989 GCA_964499695.1 uncultured Desulfatiglans sp. | reverse complement strand
ACCAGTTGTAGTGTAATTGAAGATCCACTTGAGACATTGTTCCTGAAACGCGTCGTTAGATAAACTTATCTCTTCCGATCCTGAAGCACTTCATTCAAGAATTATCAAAAGCTATTTTCTGATGGTTTTAGAAGAGAATGAAGAGTGTAAAGCAGAGCTCGACAAAATTGAATCAAAGAAGCCAGATTATCGATGGTTGTTATTTCACAAGGCTGAGTATTATTCGGAGCAAAATAAAATAAATGAATCGGTTGGAGTTATCAACAATCTATTAGAGAAAAACCCCGGCTTTGCAACTATTTTGAGGCTATCATCTTGGATGGAAAATTTAAAAAATAATCCAGAAATAAAATGGCCCCAAAAATGAAATGTTAATTGAGCTTAAGATAAGTGCTCCTTAAGTTTAACTAAAGGAGCACCCCAAGTCCCTCTTACCTTCTTTAAACCCTTTTATTTCAGATTCTTTTTATTCAGCATTCCAGATTTCATAGCTGCTTTGAGATTTACATCTCCCTGTTCAGAATGAGAGATAAAGACCTCATCACCTTTCTTATAAAATGTCCATCCTTCATCGGCTGACTCCTGAGCTTCACTGGTAGACTGTCTTTTTGAATTGTAATGCTCAACTAAGTCTTTGTATCCTGAAAGGTCACCGAAATATTGTCTTCTCTGAATATCCATGAGCTTATCCCTGTCGTATGTCTCAAGGGCATACTCGAAGACCTGACCTCTATAGGATCAACCTTACTGTCCATCTGCTGAACGGGATAAACTGCCTGTTTCTGGAATCTCCTAATCATGACCGGAAGTTCAGGGGGAGTTAACAGTACATGTATACATCAGCGAAACAACTCCCCTATAATTGACTATTTCAAGGTAAGCAGAAAATAGTTTGTTTTTATCATCTGTTTTAAGTAAAAAGAGTATATGAAAAGTAACCTCATAAAAATAAAACATACCATGGCTTTCATGGCCTGCATACTGCTCATACTGATTAACCCTGCCCCTGTTAAATCGGAAGAGGTCGGTTTTTATCCCGGAGAAAAGATGACCTTTGAAGTAAGGTGGTCATTCATTGTTGCTGCTGAGACCGCACTTGAGGTCATGCCATCTGAGGATCTGGACGGTACCCCTGCCCTTCATTTTGTATATACAGCAAAGACCAGCCCGTTTGTCGATAACTTTTACAAGGTACGTGACAGGATAGAATCATGGACAGATACAGGATTAAGACACGCGCTCCTGTATAAAAAAAGGCATGAAAAAAAAACCGTAAAAGAAGTTATGGTACAGTTCGACTGGGATAAGCTTGAATCACGGCATATCAGTAATGGAAATATAACCGATTCTGTTACTATTGAAGAGAACACCTTTGACCCGCTTTCTGTATTTTACGCATTCAGGGTCGGAAAGCCGGATGCAGACAACTGTATTAAAATCAACCTGACCGACGGTAAAAAGGTCATAAAGTCAAACGCAAGAATGATTGAAAAACAGAGGATAACCATAGCAGATAAACCTTATGATACCATCCTGGTTGAGCCTGAAATAGAGGGTATAAGCGGCGTGTTCAAAAAAACAAAAAAATCAAAAATGCAGATATGGATTACAGATGATAATAAAAGGATACCTGTTAGGATAAAAAGCAGGGTGACAGTAGGAAGCTTTATTGCCGACCTTATCTCATATACAGAAGGGGATAATACTCAGCCATTAATAAAAAAGGGGCAGTAAAAAAAGCCCCATAAGAATTGTATCTTTTTTTGTCAAAAGTTCCTAATATCTTATTCCTGTGTTGTTTCTAATTTATTTCTTTGGTTTGGGTTTTGGCTGCTTTTTCAGACATACCTTATCTTTTCTTACAATGGCACACAATTTGGGGTGATCATAATCTTTGCAATTAGAGTGATTGTACAGGGGGCATTCAGGGTATTTTTGAGACATTTTAAAGACCCTTACCTTTCAACAACATCACTTCTCTCCGCGCCATTTACCATTTCTCTTAAGACCCCGGAACACTTAAAAACCACTACACACCGTGCATCAAGTGTCAGATCCTCTCCTGTGGAAGGATTTCTTCCACGTCTGTCCTTTTTTTCCTTAACGCAGAATTTCCCGAACCCGGAAATCAGAACATCCTCCTTTTTCTCAAGCTTACCCTTAATGTTGTTAAGTAAGGTTTCTATGATGGAGGCTGCCTTGCTTTTAGGGATATCAAGATTTTCATACAATGAATTCATCAGATGATCTTTTGTAAGTGTCATTGATCACTACTCCTGTGAGAAATAATGTTTAACAATGTTACGATATTCCGTTTTGCGGGTAAAAAATATAGCCAAATCGCTGATTTGTCAAGGAATAGATTGCTGTCATGACATATAAATACCTTACAGGAATAAAGATCAGAAATTGATAAAAAATATCATATTTTTATTGTCAAAACAGAAATAGCAGGTTATTTTAGCGCCTTTCTGAATTACAATTCCTAGAAAATTCCGAAAAGGATACTATCATTAAAATGATACGGCTTAATCATCGGCAACTATTTTTATTATAGCCGTCATACTTGGAGTTGATATTATCTGCGGAAAAGAGGTACCAATGATGACAGAAAAGAATGAATTAAACATATTGAAAAATATCATAAACGAACAGGGGCAAGAGATCTCTGAACTCAAGGATGAAAACACAAGGTTGAAAAACAATGAGGAGCAATACCGACACCTCTTTGACAATACCCCGGCAGCTCTTACCCTTGCTACAGTCAATGGAAAACTACTGACTGCAAATCAGACCATGTTAAAAATGACCAGGTATACCCTTGAAGAACTCAAGAAACTTAATATGCAGGATCTTTATGAAAACCCAGGAGACAGAAAAACCATAATAGATATATTAAAAAAAGAGGGCTCCCTGATTAATACCCCCATGAGACTTAAAAGAAAAGACGGCTCAATATATAATGCACTTCTTACCCTTTCAAGGATACCTCAGGAAGGAGAGGATGATCTGCTTCAGTGCATATGCCTGGATATCTCAGAGCTTGATAAGATGGAAACAGAAAAAAAGATACTCCAGGAAAGGCTGGAACAGTCCCGGAAACTTGACTCAATGGCAGTACTGGCAGGCGGTGTGGCCCATCAGTTCAACAACGCACTTGCCGCTATAGTGGGTAATATTGAACTCCTTGAAATGACGGCAAAACCCGTAAATGATTATGCGAGGTATATCAAGCCTGTGAAAGAGACCGCATACCGTATGGCAGACCTTACTGATCAGTTGCTTGATTATGCCAGTGGAACCGATTACAAACCTAAAAATATTTCAATTATCGATTTTCTCAAGGATACCCTGCCTCTTCTCAAACAGACCATTAAATCGGGCATTACCATCCATACTGACATGCCGGAGAAATTACCTCAAATAGGTGGTGATTTATCAAAACTCCAGATGGCATTATCGGCAATCCTGTCCAACTCTTCTGAGGCGATAGAAAAAACCGGCAATATCTGGATTACATGCAGAGAAACCACACTGACCCCACCTGACCTTAAAAAGATACCTGATATAAGGGAAGGCAGATACATTGAATTCTCCATCAGGGACGACGGAAAGGGCATGGACAAAAAGACAAGCAGCAGGATGTTTGAGCCCTTTTTTACAACAAAGTTTTATGGCAGCGGACTCGGGATGTCTGCTGTGTACGGCATTATTAAAAAACATGGAGGGGCAATTATAGTCGAATCAGCAGTGAACAAGGGTACCTGCATAAAGATATATTTCAGGCCGGTTGAAAAGGGGCCAGAGATTACAGAACCTATTAACAAACGCCTCTCAAAGGGTACAGGGAATGTACTTCTGATAGAAGATGAGCCGGTTGTCATGGATGTAAACCAGGCGATACTTGAAAAACTGGGATTTACAGTATTAAAGGCAAAAACAGGTCAGGAGGCACTAGATATTGCCGAATCATTCAATGGGGAGATAGCTCTCACGCTGCTGGATGTTCTGCTTCCTGATATGGATGGGGTAACTGTTTACTCACAACTTGCTGAAAAAAGACCGGGGATAAGGGTCATTGTATGCAGCGGATATTCCTCTGACGGTCCTGCCCAGATGATTATTGATGCAGGGGCAATGGGATTCATACAGAAACCCTTCTCATTCAATGTATTATCTGAAAAGATCAGGGAGGCATTAAGCAACTGAAACATCTACCAGCGTATCAGCCAGACATATAAATTCATCAAGGCTCAGTGTCTCTGCCCTTCTTGTTGGGTCAATATTACATTTATCCAGTGCTGTGGCAATCCGATCATTATCAAAATGATCCGATATTACCCTGAGAGAATTCTTTAGGGTCTTTCGTCTCTGAGCGAATGCACCCCTCACCACAAGTTCAAATACCTCGTCATCCTTTGCCCTTACCGGATGGGGCTTCTCCAAGTCTATTGATATCACCATAGACCCCACTTTAGGCCTTGGTGAAAAGGCATCGTTTTCCACCTTGAATAATCTGGTTATGCTTGACTCATATTGAGTCATAACTGTAATGGCACCGTAATCCTTTGTTCCCGGGTCTGAACTGAGCCTCTGGGCAAATTCATACTGGAGCATCAGATATGCCCTGTTAAAATATTTTTTATTTGTGATAAGCCTTTCAAGAAACGGGGATGAGATATTATAGGGTAGATTACCGATAACCTTAATCCTGTTTTCTTTCTCTCCTGCCAGTGTCCCAAAATCTGTCTTAAGGATATCGTTCTCTATGACTTTTACATTACTGATATTATTCTCCCCAAGTTTCTGCCTCAGGTGGTTCACCATGCGGCTATCTTTTTCAACAGCGGTTATGCTGTTTACCTCTCGTGAAACAGGAATCGTAAGAGCACCCATACCAGGCCCGATCTCAAGGATATCATCAGATTTATCCAGACCGGCTGTATCGATTATCTTTCTTATTATCCCCTGATCAACAAGAAAGTGCTGGCCGAGGAGCTTATTTGGCTTGAGCCCTCTTGCATATTTACCTGACATATTTATAACCTGGCATGTATTTTTTGTTCTGATTCAAACGAGGCATCATTATTTCAGCTTTTTTATATCCCTGACAGGAAACCTTGATCTGACATCAATATTAAAATCAGCATAGTCATTCTTAACTGCCCTGTAAAAGCCTGCAAGTGCTATCATTGCACCGTTATCAGTGCAGAAGGATGGCCTCGGGTAAAAGACCTTAAACCCTTCTTTTTGGGATCGCGCAGTAAGTTTTTCGCGCAGGGTCTTATTGCATGCAACCCCTCCGGCAAGAACAAGAGATGAGACCCCCGTGTTTTTTCCTGCCCTGATTAGCTTATCTATCAGGACATCAAATACCGCCTCCTGAAATGATGCAGCAATATCGTTTAGTTTAATATTATTTGCCTTTTCTCTCCCCTGCTTCTCCCATTTATCAATATATAATGCAACTGCTGTCTTAAGCCCGCTGAAACTGAAATCCAGGGACTCATCTGAAATATATGCCCTTGGAAATTGAATAGCATCAGCCCTGCCAGACCTGGCATTCGATTCAATAATTGCACCGCCTGGGTAACCCAGACCCAGCAGTTTTGCTACCTTGTCAAATGCCTCACCCGCCGCATCGTCAAGTGTCTGCCCTAAAAGTTCATATTCACCAGGGGCCTTTACATAATATAGGCTCGTGTGCCCACCTGAAACAGTGAGGGCGGTAAATGGAAAATAAGGGTGTTCTTCCTCAAGCAGGATAGAAAGTATATGCCCCTCAAGGTGGTTTATGGCAACCAGAGGAATCCTGTTAAAATATGCGATTGACTTTGCATAATACAGACCCACCAGGAGTGAGCCTATAAGCCCTGGCCCAATGGTCACAGCAATGGCATCAATATCGTTAATTTTGAGCCCTGCATTTGACAGGGCCTTATCCACAACAGGAACTATATTTCTTATATGCTCTCTTGATGCGAGTTCAGGTACTACTCCGCCATAGGGGTTGTGAAGCTTTATCTGCGAATGTATTATGTTTGTAATTACCGTACTGCCATCCGCTATTACAGATGCGGAAGTATCATCACATGATGTGTCTAATCCTAATATTTTCATAAAACAGCTCTTGTATTGTCATAAGAATTAATACTTTATAATTTTGCGCCACCAGGTTTCTTCAAGGACCTCAATGAGAATAACCGTGATATTGTCTCCCCCTCCGCCTTTGTTGGCCTCTTCTATAAGGGTCTTTACCTTGGTTTCAGGAGACATGGAAAAATCAGCAAGGATGGATCTTATACGATTATCCGGGCAATAGTCTACAAGCCCGTCAGAACACATGAGTATCAGGTCTGAAGGCATCGGAACAAGTTTTTTAACATACACATCCACAGTATCGTTTATACCTATTACCCTGGTAAGGGTATTTTTCATGAGAAGGTTGCTTGATGCAAGATCATTTTCTATACCCACTTTTTTCTGTTCCGCAGCAATGGAATGCTCTTCAGATAAAAGTGTCATGCTGCCATTCCTGAACAGGTACACAGGGCTGTCACCCACATTGGCTGCCCACATAATATCTTTTTCTGTGGTGATAACAGAAACCGTAGTGCCCATCTTGAGGTATTCAGGTTGTTTCTGAGCTTCAAACACCACTTGATTTGCCATATAGATTGAATTGACAAGGTGTTTTGCCTTTTCAGAGATATTCTTCAAAACAGGTCTGATAAATGCGGGGTCTTTTTTTGCCTTAAGACCTGTCCAGTATTTTGATATGGTATTTACCACCATCCGGCTTGCTACCTCACCGGCTCTGTGGCCACCCATACCGTCTGCGACAATAAAAAGGCCCAGGTCATCCCTGACGAGATATGTATCCTCGTTTATCTTTCTTTTAAGACCGGTATCCGTACCGGCAACGATTTTAAGTTTCATCTCTTGTATGACCCGGATTTAATAAAACAGCCGGCATTATTTGACCGGCTTTTTTCTGTCTGAAAGCTCTTCTATCTTTTTTATTACCGTTCTCAGATGAATTGCCATATGTCCTGCCCTTTGATACCTTTTTACGGCCTCTTTTTCAAGGGCTTTATCCACTATCTTTTCAACCACACCCGGCACCCTCGGATTCAGGTTTTTTACTGATGGATGCCTCTCCTTGGCAATCATATACATGAGAGAGGACATGTCCTCACCCTTAAAGGGTTTTTCGCCACAGAGCAACTCAAAAAGCACCACCCCGAGTGAGAAGATATCAGACCGGCCATCAACCTTTTTACCGGACACCTGTTCCGGTGACATATAAAAGGGTGTGCCCAATATTACACCGGTCTTTGTCCTCGATGAGGTCGATATCCTTGCTATGCCAAAATCAGTAACCTTTACCTCTCCTGTTGTATTGATTCTCATTATGTTTGCCGGCTTTATATCCCTGTGTACAACCCCCTTTTCATGGGCATACTCAAGGGCTTCTGCAACCTGCGCAACAATAGTAAGCGTCTCTTTTACCGGAAGGAGGTTTTCCCTGTCTGTATGCTCCTCAAGATCTTTTCCATTAAGAAATTCCATGGCAATATAGGCGAGATCATGTTCTCCTCCCGCATCATATATGGTTACAATATTGGGATGGGTCAGAAGTCCTGCCGATTCGGCCTCTCTGAAGAATCTCTCCTTCATTTCCTTGACCATGCTTTCATCAAAATCCGAAAGCCTGACCGTTTTTATGGCAACTGTACGATGAATTTGGGGGTCTTCTCCCTTGTAAACAATACCCATGGCGCCACGACCCAGTTCTGAAACAACTTCATAGCGCCCGAGTGTTGGCTTGATGTCATTATTAATCAGGGTAGCACCGATATCACCCGGGTGGCCAGCCCCTGCTGCCCCGAATATCATTGTGGCCTCTGCCCCTTTTAATTTCGGGATCCTTTCACCCAAATCCTTATAATCCCTGCCATCCTCCGATGTAATTTTGTTGGTTTCCACAGAATCCGCCTCTACCTTTTCCTTTGTCTTTTCAGTAATAAGGAATCTTTTTGTGATGATAAGTATATAGCCTGTAATCAGGAGCAGAAGTGGAGGAGTTATCTCAAGCCAGATATTTTTCTTAAAAAACAGGAAAGTACCTAAAGTGCTGTAGGCCATAAATATGACAAATGTGGTTGCTGCGCCACTCCCTGCCCTGAGCCTTGGGAGTACAAATGAAATAAAAACCCCGAAAAAAACAAAGGTAGATATTTCAACCAATCTCGTCCATAGAGGTTTAAGGTAAAATCTATGGTTCAGTATGTTGTCAACTGTATTTGCGAGCACCTCAACACCCGGTATCTGCCCTGATACAGGCGTAACCCACTGATCACCAATCCCGGATGCAACATGACCTATAATAACTATCTTGTCTTTAAACATCCCCATCCGGATCTCTTTGTTTAACACCTTTGAAAACCTGGTCTGATTAAAGGCTACACCTGGGCCCTTTTTCCAGTTTATAAGGGTTCCCCTATCATATTCGGCAAGGGGTACCCGTGAAGAGATGGGAGTTATCTTAAAATACATGTATCCGTTATTATCACCGTCCATAGATACTGTTATATCACTGTCTTTCAATCCTTTGTAAAGCCTCACAATACTGACCGCATATGAAGGAAGATAAATATCGTTCAGGTATCCAAGGAGATGTCTCTGGATTCTTAAAACCCCGTCATTCATATCAGGGAAAAGCTGATTGTGACCAGCCCCTGCCGCCACTTCAACAAAGCGGTTTAGAGGAGGTGTAATTTTTGAAAACCATATTATACCATTGATGGACTCTTTTCCTGCACCTGAAATCTTTTTCAATGAATCTCTTGAGACAAATGTTGGTGCAGTTTCATCACGGCCCTGACTTACGCTGTCAAAAAAGAAGGGAATCACCACATTTCCGGCATTCTTTATTGACTGTTCAAGCTTGGTATCACTATCCAGGGCTATCTCCGTATCAATCATCTTCTGGTAAAAGGTAATGCCGTTATTTTCTTTCTGGGCAAGGGCCAGTTCATCAAATTCTTCCCTGAGTTTTTTTATCGCCATAAGCCCGGTGTTTTCTTCAGGTTCAGAAAAGAAAATGTTTAATGCAATCACCTTTGCGCCTGCTTCTTGCAGGTTATCTATGCACTTTGCTATAATGCTTCTTGTCCAGGGCCACCTGCCGATCTCGTTTATGTCTTCGTTTGTAATGGTGACAAGTTCGATATCCGGGCTTTTTACAGAGGAGGCAGAAAGCTTTGCCCTGAGATCAAAGCTCTTCATTTCGATGGTATGAATAAAGTTAAGACTGTCCGGAAAAATAATAACAAAGAAGATAACGGTTATTATCAAGCCGATTACCCAATCAGAAAAGAGTTTTTGAAGTTTCATATCGGATCATCTCATGCATTGATAAAGTAAAGTTTATCAATCTTTATATTACTCACAGCCTGACATGGGGAGCTATCTTTAAAAACTTTTTTTCACCTATGCCAGGGATGCTCCTTAGCTCGTTTATATCTTTGAAACCATTCCTTTCTGTTCTTACCTGCTCTATCTTTTTAGCAAGGTTTATACCGATCCCGGGTAATGCGGTGAGTCCCTCTGCCGATTCCATGTTTATATCAACAGGAATACCGAGGGTTATTTTTTGATATGCAGTCAACTCGCCGGTCTTGATAATTAATTCATCCCCGGTATTCACCGGCATCACCACACTCTCCCTCCTCTTTTCTGTCAGAGAGAAATGAAGAACAAGCAGGAGCAGAAGTAACAGCAATAATCCTCTGTGCCGCTTATTATTCCACTGTTGTTTCTTTATCCAGACCAAAGGTTTCATGTAACCCCTTTTTAAGCCTTTCGGAAATACCCGGATCATCAGAGTCTATCTCTATCGCCCTTTCATTATCACCCAGTATTTCTATTTTTATCTTTATATACCCGGATGGAAAAAGGCCAGGAGACCTCTCTGCCCACTCAACCACAACAACGCTTTTTTCATGGAAATAGTCATCAAGGCCAAGGAGTGTAATATCGTTCTGTTTGTCGAGCCTGTAAAGGTCTATATGATATAAAAGGCACCTGCCCTGATATTCATTTACCAGTGAAAATGATGGGCTGATAATGACCTCATCCGGGTCAACACCCAGGCCTATGCCTATCCCTTTTGTGAGCCAGGTCTTCCCGCTCCCAAGTGGCCCTGAAAGTGCAACTGCATCGCCTCCCTTGAGGATATGCCCGAGTCTTTTACCTATCTCTACAGTAGCCGCATCTGACTTACTTATTATACGCAATGGTTTCCATTTCCTTGTAAAAGAGAGTTATGGATTTTATTATCTTTATAGATTTCGGGCAATAGAATTTTTATATATTATTCAGCGGGGTAGCCAGATTCAGATCATTTTAAGCTGATTTCAATAATAGATTAGTACTGCAGACAAGGGAATTTATCAGGGATGGGATCTTATCCAGCAGATCAGAAGCGATCATGCCTGAATCTCCATTCTGTTCAGCATACATGTCTGCTGCAAGACCGTGGATATAGACGCCTGCTGTTGCGGCTTTTACATTATTAAGCCCCCTTGCCAGCAATCCAGCGATGATACCGGTAAGCACATCCCCTGTACCGCCTGTAGAAAGTGACTGGTTCCCGGTCGGATTGATATTAAGCATACCGTTTGGTTCTGCAATAACTGTTCTTGCGCCTTTGAGCACAAGATAACATCCTCTCTTTTTAACAAATTCACGGGATGCTTTAAGCCTATCCGCCTGGATAATTTTTGTCTCAAGGCCAGTGAGCCTGCTCATTTCACCGGGGTGAGGTGTGAGTATTTTCTTTTCGTCAAGGAGGTCCAAAATATCAGGATTCATGGAGATTGCATTCAGTGCATCTGCATCTAATACCATGGGCAGGCTGCATCTTTTTATTATCTCACATACAAGCCTTACAGTTTCAGGATCAGTGGAAAGCCCTGGGCCTATAGCAATTGCTGTTTTTCCTGAGGCAAGCCTTAAGATATCATCAATGGCATTAAAAGAAAGCGCGCCTGCCTTTGTCTCAGGAAGCGGTACTGTCATGGCCTCAGTAAGTTTGCACTCCATTATGCTGTTCAGACTTTCAGGGATACCAACTGTTACAAGACCTGCCCCTGCCCTTAACGCACCCAGCGCAGCCAGGGCCGCAGCGCCGGTCTTGCCTGTTGAACCGGCTATGATAAGGAGATGCCCCCTTGATCCTTTGTGAGTATCAGGTTTTTCACATGAAAGATCATGGATAAAATCATCCGGATCAATAAGCCTGTGTGTTGTTTCTATTTTTTCAGAAATCATACGGGGTATACCGATATCCACATTCACAAGTTTACCGGTAAGGCCCGCACCAGGGTACACAACCTGGCCCGGCTTAATAAACCCGAATGTCACGGTGAGGTCGGCCTTAATGGCTGAGCCCATTATCTCACCTGTATCGGAATTAAGGCCCGAGGGTATGTCAATGGACATCACAGGTATTTTTGAATCATTTACCGCATCTATGATCTTTTTGTATATCCCTTTAACCGGCGAGTTCAGCCCTGTACCAAAGATACCGTCTATTATATAGCTGCATCCTGTGATTCTTTTTATGAATGCATCAAGGGCTGTATCATCATTGATTTCTGAAAATTTAATACCGAGTTTTTGAATGGCTGAAAGGTTGATAAGGGCATCGCCTTTAATTGATGACCTCTCTCCTGTTATGGCAACAGATACATTCATACCGCTTTCATGGAGATACCTGGCTATTACAAAACCGTCTCCGCCATTATTGCCTTTGCCACAGATAATATAAATCAGTGAATCTGGAGGCGGGTTGAAATGCTCAAGGAAGATTTCGGCTGCACTTCCTGCTGCGTTTTCCATGAGAACAACACCAGGAATGCCAGCCTCCTCTATGGTAAGCCGGTCCATTTCACGCATTTCCGAAGCGGTTATAAGTCTCATAGCTATTTCTCCAGGATAACCATTGCAATACCATATTCGTCTTCATCAGAAAGACTCACATGATAACCCTTTATCTCCTCCTTTTCACACATGGAAAGGGATTCGCCGTAAACTTTCAAACATGGTTTTCCGCCCTTAAGATGATAAACCTCTATATCCCTCCAGAACACCCCTTTTTTCATGCCAGTACCAATGGCTTTTGAAAATGCCTCCTTTGCAGCAAAGCGGAGGGCAAATGCCTGGTAAGGCCTGATACGTTTCAGGCAGAATGCCTTTTCATCAGGAGTAAATACCCGGTCAATAAATCTGTCGCCCCATTTTTTTATGACCGTCTCAATTCTTTTAATCTTTACAATATCTACGCCTGTACCAAAGATCATATATTTAAAAAACCTTTTTTTTTGAATGTAGAGGTCTGAGGTATACGGTTTTCGGTGTTCGGAATTAATGCTTTTACCGTAAACCGAAGACCGAAGACCTTTTATTTATATCGTACAATTGTTTTAAACCTTCATGTTAAAAATCTTTTATAATTTCTATCATTTCTTTTACTGCCTTTTCAAACCCCACATAGATGGCCTTTGAGACAATTACATGGCCTATGCTGTATTCTTCCACCTGCGGGAGGACCTCGAATCTTTTAATGTTTGTGTAATTCAGGCCGTGGCCGGCGCTTATACCGAGGTCAAGACTGTGAGCAGTCTCAACCGCCTTTACTATCCTCTTGAACCTCTCCTCTGCATCCGGTTCATTTTTTGCCTCAGAATAGTGGCCAGTATGAATCTCAACAATATCACCGCCTACCCTGTGTGCTATCTCTATCTGATTAGGTTCAGGGTCAATAAAAAAACTCACCCTGATACCTTTATCCTTTAATCTATCCACCACTTTCCTGTATTGATCAGGGTTTGCGATTACATCAAGACCACCTTCAGTGGTAAGCTCCGCCCTTTTTTCAGGCACGAGTGTCACAAGATCAGGTTTTATCTCAAGGGCGATCTTAACCATTTCATCAACGGCTGCCATCTCCATGTTAAGTCTTGTCTTTACAGTCTCCTTTAACAATCTAAGATCCCTGTCGTTTATGTGCCTTCTATCCTCCCTCAGATGGCAGATAATACACTCTGCTCCTGCCATTTCTGCCAGCCCTGCCGCAAAGACAGGGTCAGGGTAATTTATGCCCCTTGCCTCTCGTATGGTAGCTACATGATCAACATTAACTGCAAGTTTTGCCATTCCTATTCCTCCATCAACACTGAAAGGAGCCTTTTTTCCTC
This sequence comes from uncultured Desulfatiglans sp., assembly GCA_964499695.1. GTDB lineage: Bacteria > Desulfobacterota > DSM-4660 > Desulfatiglandales > HGW-15 > JAAZBV01. The sequence goes on along the minus strand of CAZCMD010000091.1, from coordinate 5,724 downwards.
CTTCTGCATCTTTCTCTCTTCGCTCTTTGATATCTCATGGTCATATCCCATAAGGTGAGTGAGCCCGTGGACCAAAAGTTCACAGACCCTGTGCCCTGTTGTAATTCCCAATTCTATTGCCTCTCTTTTTGCTGTGTCCACTGATACCACTATATCCCCAAGCATACCGGTATTGAGTTTACCTGAGCCGCTATTCATCGGAAAGGCCAGTACATTGGTAGGCTTGTCCCTTTTAAGGTACTGTTTGTTAAGCTCATGAATCTCTTTGTCCCCTGTGATAAGTATGCTCAACTCAGTATTTTTACAGCCCAAGTCTTTTAAGGCCCTCTTCATCATCAGGGTTATCTCCCCCTTTTTTAGGCCCGGTACTCTCCTCGCTGACTTTACCTGTATCTCCATTTGAACCCTTTTTTATTTTTTTTGTTGTTTCAGGTTCAGGATACTCCACCCTCTGATGAAATATCCCGCTTAATGTCTTGTTAAAACTCTTTGCTATCTCATGAAGGTCTTTAAGGGTAAGCTCACATTCATCAAGCTGACCATCAGAAAAGACCTTGTTGATTATCTTCTGCACGGTTCCATTTATCCTCGCCGGTGTGGGATCTGAAAGGGATCTTGATGCCGCCTCCACCATGTCTGCAAGCATCACAAGTCCTGCCTCCTTTGTCTGCGGCTTAGGCCCCGGATACCTGAAATCATCCTCCTTTACTTCAATGCCCTTGTTGTTTTTATTAACGGCCTGCTCTTTGGCCTTCTGGTAAAAATAAGCAATCAGCCCTTTCCCCTGATGCTGCTGGATAATATCTGTTATCTCCTGTCCGAGCTTGTGCTGTTTGGCAAGCTCCACACCATCCTTGACATGGGCAATAAGGATAAGAGAGCTCATAGAAGGGGCAAGCTTTTCATGCCGGTTTTCTCCACCCATCTGGTTTTCTATAAAGTAAAGGGGTTTTTTCATCTTGCCTATATCATGATAGTAGGCGCTTACCTTTGCAAGCAGTGGATTGGCATTTATGGCCTTGGCAACTGCCTCAACCATGTTACTTACGATAACACTGTGATGATAGGTGCCTGGCGCCTGTACCATAAGATTCCTTAACAGCGGCTGATCAAGGTTGGCGAGTTCAAGGAGTTTTATATCGGTTGTAAAGCCAAATGCCATTTCAACAAGTGGGATAATGCCTGTTGAAATCACACCCCCGAAAATACCGCCTAAGAAAGCGGCTATAACAGAAACCAGCACCTCAACAGTAAAAAATTGCCCGAATATTGACTCAATGGCAAGGCTCATAAGGACATTCAGCAGGCCTATCTTTAACCCGATCTTTATTAGTGTGCCCCTTTCCCTGTATTCACGCATCAGATATGAGGCATAGATGCTGCCAATAAAACAATAGGTCAGGAACTCGATATTGCCGCCTAATATCATTGAAGCAAATATCGAAACAATGAGAGAAAAGAACATGGCCATATTCATGCCCTGAAATACTGTAATCAGTATTGCCCCGAATGATACCGGAAGGGCAAATAGGAGCGCCCTTGCACCAAAATTATGAAAACCCCTTGCCATCTCCTGGGCGATAAAATTAAAGGCCCATGTGAATATGAAGAGGGTCAGGAGGGTTGCGGCGCTGAATATCAGATCCCTGTTATCTCTGCCTGCCGGTTTGAATTTCATAAATCCGGAAATATAAATAACTGTAAAAAGGATGGCGATGAGTAAAATCATGCCAGGGATTCGGCTCAGGATGTTTCTGCCTTCCAGTACACTTGTTACAGCAGCAAGTTTTGCCAGGTGACTGTTTCCCACCCTTTCTCCTTCCCGCACTATCATCTCACCCTGTTTTACCTGATAGTATGAATCCTTAACCGCCTTTACTGCCTCATCCCTTCTGAGTTCTGTTTCTCTCTTGTTGAATGTAACGTTGGGTTTTATAATAAGACTTGCGATTTCAACAGTGAGGTCTGCAATGTCCTGCGGGACATTATCCTTTATAAGATCCTTTTTCCGTTCTTCCACGCGCTTTATTGCGCTTTGAACGTCATAAAACCTTGCAGGGTCTGTGATAATCTCTTCCTTCTGTGTCTGAATACTCTGAAGCACTACCCCCTTCTGTATCTGATTTGTGATAGTAGCCTGATTTGCTACAACGCCTTTTTTTAAGATTTCGTTCACAAGCCTGATAATGCTTAACTCAAGTATTGGCGGGCAGCCGCTCAATACAACCCTGTCATAAAGTTTTTCATCATATGAGAGTTCGAGGGTCCTGAAAAATCTCTGGCCTGTCTCCTTTTTTAATGCATTTATATCGGTCTGCATCTCCTCCTCAGGTGGAGAAGCAAGTGGGTCAATGGGCTTTACAGATACAAGATCCCGTGTCTCTGTTATCGCCTCATTAAGCCTCAGCCTGAAGTTGGAGGCAGATGAGTCATAATCATATACATATGGGACACTCTGAGATGCCTTTATCCTCTCTTTTTCGGTTGTTTCAATATTTTTTACCAGGAGGTCGACAGGGGCCTTGATATCCGCCTCAGCAATATCGCCAAGCTTGTATTCCTTTGGCTTTTCCATGAGCCCGGGGTTCAGAAACAGGCTGATAATTACGCTCAGAAGTATCAGGGCTATCCATCTTGTAATATTCTGATTGATCTGTTTTTTAGAGTGTTCGTTTCCCATTGCTCATATCTCTCTGTTTGTCTTTTTTATCATAGGCATCAATAATCTTCTGAACAAGGGGGTGTCTTACAACATCGTCCCTTGAAAAATAGGTAAAATTAATACCTTTGATACCTTTAAGAAGGTCAAGCGCCTCTACAAGACCTGAGTCCTTCCCGGCAGGAAGATCGGTCTGGGTAATATCACCGGTGATTACGGCCTTTGAACTGAAACCCAGCCTTGTAAGGAACATCTTCATCTGCTCGGCAGTGGCGTTCTGCGCCTCGTCAAGTATTACAAAAGAATCGTTCAGTGTGCGTCCCCTCATAAACGCCAGTGGGGCCACCTCAATAACGCCTTTTTCCATCAGGTTCGAGGCGTCATCAAAATCAACCATGTCGTGGAGTGCATCATACAGTGGCCTTAAGTACGGGTTTACCTTTTCGCTCAGGTCACCAGGTAAGAAACCGAGCCTTTCACCTGCCTCAACCGCTGGCCTTGCCAGGACTATTCTCCTTACCTCTTTTTTAACAAGTGCTGCCACTGCCATTGCCATTGCAAGGTATGTCTTACCTGTACCCGCAGGGCCTATGGCAAATACGATATCAAAATTCCTGATGTTTTCTATATATTCCTTCTGGGTGGATGTCCTTGCGGTAATAACCCTCTTTTTTGATGAGACATAGACACTGTCCAGAAAAATATCCTTGAGCTTAACTGAGCGGTCTTTGCTGACAATCCTTATCGCATGTTCTATATCAGTTGGAAAAAGTGGAAAGCCATTCTTAACAAGCTCATAGAGCTGGAGGATAATACTTTCTGCAAGCTCTATCTCCCAGTCATTACCTTTGAGTATCAGGTCAGTCCCTCTTGAGCTTATTGATAAGCCGATCCTCTTTTCTATGATCTTTATATGGGAGTTCTGCTGACCACACAGTATGTTAAGGTATTCATACTCGCTGAAATTTATCTTTTTAGTCAGGAGAGAATTGCCTGTCTTTTTCTTGTCCAATAATAGCCCTCTTAAGAAACAATCAATGTTTATTAAAATACATCCTTAAGTTGTTAACTACCATACAAACCAAAAAGAGGCAATTTACTTTTAAGTAGCCGAATGTTAACCTTTTTTAATAAATATTGCAGGAGATAATATGACAAGTCAGATAAAGATCGGAATAAGTTCATGCCTTCTTGGTAACCATGTGCGCTATGATGGCGGGCATAAGCTTGACCTCTTTATAAGGGACACTTTAGGTGTATTTGTGGAGTATGTGCCTGTATGCCCTGAAGCGGAATGCGGACTCGGTATACCAAGGGAGGCAATGAGGCTTGAGGGCGATGTGGAAAACCCCAGGCTTGTAACTGTGAATACAAAAATAGATATGACAGCCCGGATGAAAAAGTGGGCAAGGATAAGGGTCACAGGGCTTGAAAAGGATGGACTGTGCGGGTTTATATTCAAGAGCAGGTCACCATCAAGCGGTATGGAAAGGGTTAAGGTATATAATGATGAAGGTATGCCCGCGTTAAAGGGAACCGGATTGTTTGCAAAAGAGTTCATGGAGAGGTTTCCGCTCATACCCGTGGAGGATGAGGGCAGACTTCATGACCCGGATTTGAGAGAAAACTTTATAGAGCGGATATTCACCCTTAAACGATGGCGGGATATGACAGATGGAAGAAAGACACCAGCAAAGCTTGTAAAATTTCATACTGAAAACAAGCTGCTCTTTTTTGCGCACAATGAAAAACTCTACAGGGAAATGGGCAGGATAGTGGCAGAGGCAGGTAAAAACAGCCAGGAAGAGGTTTATACCTCATATGAAAAGATGATGATCGATGCATTGAAATATAAGGCAACACCTGCCAAGCATACAAATGTACTCATGCATATGATGGGTTATTTTAAAAAAGTACTCACAGCAGATGAAAAGCAGGAACTCCTTAAAAAGATCAATGAGTACAAGAACGGCTTTATCCCGCTTATAGTGCCGGTAACACTTATAGGCCATTATGTAAGAAAGTATGATGAGCCATACCTCAAGACCCAGACATACCTGAACCCTCATCCTGTCGAACTCAGACTCAGGAATCATGTGTAAGAAAGGGTAAGAGGTGATAGGTGATGGGTAATGGGTTAATTGTTAATTGAAAATTGCAGGCGCGAAAGATCTTTCGCCCTTCTTTTATTATTCGCGTTTCATTCGGTGTTCAAGGTTCGATGTTTACCCTGTTAAATTTCCCGGAGGGAACCCTATTTAACAGGGTGAATGTTCGATGTTGGAAATTCATTGTTTTGCGTTTACCCTTGAACCTCTTGTCCCGTCGTAGTTTAAGCGTCTTTTATGAAGGCGGACCTGTCCCGCCGTAGTTTGAACGTCTTTAACGAAGGCGGATGAGCCTTGCACCATAATTAATTCACATCTGTAGGGGCACAGTGCCTGTGCCCTTCTTCTATTATTGTTTTTTCATTCGATGTTGAAAGTTCGGTGTTCGATGTTGGACGTTCATCCTTTTATCTTTAGTCTTTCGCCTCTAAAAACCTGTTGACAACATCACAAATTTTATCCACAATCCTTCAATTCTTTGAATCAATTCCATGAAATTACAAGGGCATGCTTGAAGCAATAGTAAATGAGGTCAATGATGACCTCTTTGAAATACTCCACAATGCGCGTCCAAACAAAACAAAAAAATCAAAGCCACAACAGGTAATGCTTACGTACAAGACAATAGAAATCATCATTGAGAATAAGCCATGGCAGGCAAATGCCAAAAAGATACCCCAAAATAAAAACATGGACATCCGTATCGGTTACAATGAAATCGAGTTAAGAAGCAGAATAAAAGCATGTGGAGGGAAATAGGATACCAGTAAAAAAGTATGGCAACTTTCTACTAAAAAGATAAAAGAGCTTGATTTATTAGATAGGATTATTGATGATGAGTCTTAAAAAAATAGCTATATGTAGCTATATGAAAATGGTTATATATAGCTATTTTTCATAAAACTGGTTACATATAACCATTTTTAACCCGGTTCTAGACCGGTCAATAACATGTTA
>CAZCMD010000090.1:0-19074 GCA_964499695.1 uncultured Desulfatiglans sp. | reverse complement strand
TTGAAATGCAGAATAATTCTTACATGAGTATCTCCCATGATTACAAGATATGAATTGGCATATAGCAGGTATTTTAAACTCAGGGTGAAAACAGCCACATGGTAATCATATGAGTCCTGTCATTTTAAATCTTGTAATAAATAAGGATGGCTGTTATATTTTCTGCTTATTTTGGTTAATAATATTAAACAATTATCATGAAGACATGTTCAGAATTATCTCTGGAGAAAAAGGAGCTTTATGAATAATAAAATCCTGCTTAAAGTGGTGAATATAGTTCTTGGTATCTTATTTATTAACCAGGCATTAACAGGCATTCTTTACAGCTTCCTTCCAAAAGCCCTTTTTGAATTTCTGCATATGGGAGGATTTCTATTGATACTTGCCGCAGTCTTACATGTTTATCTCAACTGGGCTTGGGTAAGATCAAGCCTGTTATCAGGGCGCAAAAAGGTGATAGAATAACATAAGTAAAACAATCATGCATATCAATATATCCGGAAATAAAGCAGAAATAACTGACAGAGATATTCTTATCGCCGGTGCAGGATTAAGCGGCCTTGCCGCCGCATTAACAGCGCTTGAAAATGGCTTAACCGTCACTGTGCTTGAAAAAATGAATTATATTGGGGGCGCAGGTCTTTTCCCGGAGGGGTCGCTGGGCATAGGTTCCGGTTACCAGAAAAAAAAGGGTATAGAGACAAAGGTTAATGATGTTTTTATGAGGGTAATGGAGTTTCATCACTGGCGCTGCAATGCACCGGTTATAAGAGAGCTGTTGGATGAATCAGGTAAAACCATAGACTGGTTAATGGAGAACGGCGTCAGGATTGAGGGGATAAAGACACTGTTTCCCCCGGAAAAAAGTCTTAATGTCTGGCACATCTTCAAGGGTGGTGGTGCAAGGGTTGTAAAGATATTAAGCGATAAAATAAAAAAAAATGGGGGCATAATCCTTACCGAAACACCCGCAAAGGAACTGCTCACAGACGATTACGGAGAGATCGCAGGTATAATAGCAGAAACAAAAGAGGGTAAAAAGATACAGATCAGGGCGCACGCAGCCATCCTTTCTACCGGAGGTTTTGCAAGCAACAGGCATATGCTCAAGAAATATGTACCGGATTTTAACCTGCCGGGCATGTCAAGGCTTATGTACCGCGGCCCTGAGATAGACGGCCGCATGGGCGATGGCATCAATATGGCCTTAAGTATGAATGCACAGCTTTCAGGCATGAGTGCCATTGCTGGTAACAGCCCCTACCTGGATCATGAACCGGCCATAAGGCAATTCAGGGGGCCTGATTGTCTAAAACAGGCAAGATGCGCCCTGATACAGCCATTCTTATGGGTTAATAAACAAGGGGAGAGGTTTTACAATGAATCATCCGGGTCGATCTTCAGCGATGTATATAATGCAATGACATCAAACGGTGGCCTTATGTGGTCTATCTTTGATGAAAAGATGAAGAGGTCAATGATAAAAAACGGCCCCCTTATACCCTTTAATGCCATTGTGGTTCCGGGAGATAAAATGGATGCCCTTGATGAAGGCATACAAAAAGGAATAGAGGCATGTTTTGCATACAAAGCAGATACCATAGAGGAGCTTGCAAAAAAAATCCATATCAGGCCTGAAAAACTTAAGGCAACCATTGATAAGGTTAATTCATTCTCAGACTTGAAATCAGACCCTGAATTCGGTAGAAATCCAGAGCACCTTATAAAATTTGATACCGTTCACGGGCCGTATTATGCACTGAAAGGACTCAGGGCATTTTTTCTGACCCTGGGCGGGGTAAAGGTGAATAGAGACATGCAGGCCATTGATACAAATGATGAACCCATACCTCATCTTTATGTAACAGGGCAGGACATGGGCGGGCTATACGACAGTACATATGACCTTCTGGCAGAGGGGTCAGCTAGCAGTTTTGCATTGAGTTCAGGCAGATTGGCAGTTAAAGCAATAATAAGGGATTTAACATGATTTTTGATTTCAGGTGTTTTGTTAAAGGTAATATTTTAAAAAATTCCATTTTTCTGTTCTTCATTCTTTTTTTAAGCTCCTGTGCAACCTCACGGGGTGTTCATGAGGCACTTGAAGGTAATTTAAAGGAGCTACCCCCTGACACAGTAAAAAAAATTGATTTACTTCAGCATGATCTTGTTGTTCTTGATAAGAGCACAGATCCTGCTGAGGCAAGAAGACTTGCGGAAACAGGCGTTGTTTATTCGCTTTATCTTGCGGATGAATACAGGCTTGTAAAGCAACCCCATTTGCATAATATTCTGGTAAATTTGGGAATAAAAAAGAGAGGCTTATGCTTTCAGTGGGCAGAAGACCTGATGAAGGAGTTTAAAACCCTTGACCTTAAAACCTTTAACCTTTATGAGGCTGTAGCCGATAAGGGGAAAAAGTTCCGTGAGCATAATACTATTGTGGTTACGGCAAAGGGAAAAGATTTTTTTGAAGGGATCATCCTCGATCCCTGGAGGGATTCAGGAGACCTTTACTGGATCAGTGTAAAAGAGGATAAATACCACTGGGAAAAAAGGTAGAATCATTAAAATCTGTTATTGTGAGTTAATATGAACCGCTTCTTTATTACTGTTTTTTTGCTCTGCTGCAGCAATATCTTTATGACATTTGCCTGGTATGGGCACCTTAAAAACCTCAACCATAAACCATTGATTGTTGCAGCCCTTGTAAGCTGGGGTATTGCCCTTTTTGAATATCTTTTACAGGTCCCTGCAAACAGGATAGGCCATTCAGTGCTTAGCGTCGGCCAGCTCAAGATAATCCAGGAGATAATCACTCTGTTCATATTTGTCCCATTCTCCATATTCTTTTTAAAAGAAAAGATAACACTGGATTACCTCTGGGCAGGTATATGCCTGATGGGTGCAGTATTTTTTCTTTTCAGAACCAGGTTATTCGGGGCGTAGTTGAGTTATCTCTACAATGACTCAGTAAGGGTATACAAATATCCATATGAAGAAAGGCTGATAAAGGTAACTATGCAGTGGTGATAATGTAACACCACTGCACATCAAAGTCGTTTTATAAATCAGGCAACAGCCTGGGAAGACTCTTCCAGACTATCTGAAATCAACCCATCACCAGACACGGTTTTTGCCGTAGAATTCTGTCTTTTCAATTCTAACCACAGAGGGGTCAACATACATAAAACCAGGACAAAGGTTAAAAAGTCCGCTATTGGGAAGGCCCACCATACCCCGTCGAGCCCCATGAAACCGGGCATTATAAGTATAGCCGGAAGCAGAAACAGTATGGACCTGGTAACCGTTGAAAAAAAGGATTGTACAGCCTTGCCTATTGACTGGAATACAGTTGCACCGATATTAATAAGACCGATTAGATACATTACACAGAATACACGCTTAACAGCATAGGATGAGAGATCGATCAACTCCCTGTCGTTGGTAAATATCATCACAACAGACTCCGGTTTGAAAAATACATAGAGGTATACAAGAACACCGATCAATGTGGTTGCAAAGGTCCCTATCTTGATACTCTTTATTACCCTGTCAAATCGTGCAGCACCATAGTTGAAGCCAATGATAGGCTGAAGCCCCTGTGCCGCCACTATTGATGGCATTATGGCAAACATCATGACCCTGTTTACAATTCCATAGGCAGACATGGACATATCCCCGCCATAGGAAACAACGGTACGGTTAACGATTATAGCTGAAAAACTTCCGGCAAGTGTCATACCCAGGGCTGAAACGCCGATTGCAAATATATCCTTTATAATTTTAAAGTCCGGTTTCAGATCAGCCAGCTTGAAACTTAATTCCGGTTTTCCCCAGAAATAATATCCTAAAAAGTAGATCGTGCATAAAACCTGGGATATGACTGTTGCCCATGCTGCCCCTTTTACCCCCCATCCAAGCGGGATTATGAAAATGGCATCAAGAACTATATTCAATGCAGCGCTACTCATCATGCCTATCATCGGGACCTTTGCATTACCGCCAGCCCTGATGAGGGTACTTAAGGTCATGCCAAAGGTCATAAAGAGCATTCCAATGAGTATTACAAAGAGATAATCAGAGACATATACGATGGTATTATCCGTTGCACCCAGCAACCGGCATAACATTGGGACATTAATGAGCCCCGGGATGGTAACTAGAATTGACAATACCGCTGTGATCATTATGGAGTTTCCAACGGCCTTTTCAGCAAGCGCTATTTTACCGGCGCCAAGCGACCTTGATATCAGTGAAGCGCCGCCCATACCGGCCATATGCCCTATCCCGATTGAAAGTATCTGTATAGGGAACACCAGTGAGAGCCCCGCAATGGCGAGGGGCCCCACATACTGCCCGATAAAGATAGTATCTACAACATTGTAAAGTGTATGCACCGCCATTGCAAAAAAAGCGGGCAAAGTAAAAATAAATAACAGCCGGCCTACATGGTCGCTGTCAAGAGCATTTCTATCAAATTTCTTCATATATTATTAAACCTTAATCCTTTCAATAAATAGCTGCATTACCCAAAATTATATCAGCCTTATGTCTTCATCATCTTGGGCAGAATATTCCTGATTTTATCCAGTGATGCTGATAACTCCATAAGGTCATTTTCACTTAGTGATGAGACTGCCTCTTCAAGGGCATTGCTTATAATACTATGCAGACTGTCCAGCCCCTGCCTTCCCGTTTCAGAAAGGGTAATCCTTATTACCCTCCTGTCATTCGGGTCTGGTTCACGAATAACCATAGCCTTTTCAACCAGCTTATCAACAAGCTGGGTCATGTGTGCCTTTGCCAGTACCAGCCGTTTACCGATCTCAAAGACCGGGAGACTGCCCTCTTCGGAAAGCAACTTCAATATCTCACAGTGAAGAGGCGTCAGGCTGACCTCAATATTTGCCAGGGCTACCTTTGTAAATTTGCTTCTGACAATCCTTGATGAAAAAGTTGGAATGGAAAACAGATCCGCAACAACCTTACTAATCAAATCCTTCTGCAAAACAAATACTCCTTAAAACAAACAATAATTCACATACTGTATAGTATATTTACTATACTATTCGGTTAAATTCAATCGTTTATATGTTAAAAAATTGTAAAATGTTGTCGGTTTATCTATATGTAGACAAGGTATGTTTACCCGCCGGTATTATGGCGGGCCCTGTCTCCACATTATCCTATTTGATGTGAAGACAGGATGGATAATTTTACCAGCTTTCTATTTCTTCATTTCACCATAAATAATCTCAACAAGTGAAGGCCATCTGCCTTGCCCGGCAGGTATATTAAATGCAGCTTTTACCTCATCCAGGGCTTTATCGGCCTTTACCATCTCGCCCACCTTTTCCCGCTTTTCCATAATACTGTTTCTCAGGGCTTCAATGCCAGCCTTGGTTGCCGGATCCGCATGCCCACTCAGGTATTTGTCCGCATTCAGCTCTATTACCTTCTGAAGCGCATTTACAAAACCTTCTGAAGAGCCGTTTTTCTGCTTATGTATCAAAGGGTCCATACCCTTGAAAAAGAGGTCGCCTATTATGGCGATCCTTTCATCAGGTATGTAAATCACTATATTGCCGTCTGTGTGGGCCGGGCCAAAGAAAAGAAGCCTTATCTCTGCACCATCATCAATAAGGCTCATCTGATCCTTAAAGGTTTTATTCGGAAGCCGAATCTTAACCTGAGCCTGTTCGTTTGCCTTTGCCATATTTTTAAGAGAATTCTCATGTGCAATGATATCTATCTCTTCAGAAAAACCGTTTATCCCGTTTACATGATCCATGTCGCAATGGGTAAGTATCAGCCTCTTTATTGGTTTATCCGTGATCTTTTTAACCGCCTCAATCATCTCCTTTACAGCCTGGTCACTCATCTTGGCATCAATAATCGTGACCCCACTGTTACCGATAATAAATGCACTGTTGGCCCCTGCCCCACCCCTGAGCTCATATATATGTTCACTGATCTGGTACACACTTACCGGTGCTGGTTCCTGTGCATATTGGGGTGGTTGTTTTTTATTCTCCTGTCCATAGGCAGTCGTAATAAAGACCATAATAAGGATAAATAACTGTGATTGTATTCTGCATTTTTTCATAGCGGATACCCTCCTTTAAAAAATGATTTAGTTAATAAGAACCCAAACGCACATATTCCCGACTACTCAAAACCAGATTTATAGCAATTTCAACCTGATTTATCAAAATTATAAAAAACGGGTGTATTTTACTGGTGCTTTTTCTTTTTACAACAATATTATATTTCGGCTTGTATAACTTAATAAAATCTACTATACATACTTTGTTTTCAGAAAATGCTCTTTTTCTGATTTTTCTGTTTTTTTCAGGCAGAAAAAAACAAATAAAAGATCATATCCAAAAAGGAGGAGTATATGTTTAAAAAATCTGTCCCGGTTTTATTGGTCACCATTGTTTTAATCTTTCTCAGTAGTATCTCCTGTACACTAAACAATACAAAATGTGACAGGGAATGTCTTAAAGGTATTGTCACCGGTTATCTTGATGCACTTGTTGCTCAGAAGCCTGATTCTCTTCCCCTTTCGCCAAAGGTAAAATTTACAGAGGATTGCAAGGAGATAAAGGTTGGTGAAGGCCTGTGGCAGAGCAAGATCAAGCTGACCGACTACAGACGTGACATCATTGATGTAAAACAGGGTGTAGTTGTATCATTTAATGTTATTGAAGAAAAGGCAAAACAAGTTCTCTTTGTTTTTCGCCTCAAGATAGAGGATCAGAAGATTACAGAGATAGAATCATCAGTTGTAAGAGGAAAAGAAGAAGGCATGCTCTTTAATACTGCAAACCTTAAGACAATAAGTGATGGAATGGCATATGTCCCAAGGAAAGAGCAGCTTGTGGGGAGAGAAGAGGCTATAAAAATGGCCAATACCTATCCTGAGGGTTTAAAGGTCGGAAGCTTTGTTAAGGTGGATTCTCCAATGGCTGACAATGCCTACAGGTACGAAAACGGTCAGCTCATGGCAGGCCCCGGATGCACCTTTTTCAAGGGTTGCGATAATATGAAAAAGCAGTTTATCCCGACACTGGCTGGTATCAAATACAGGACACTTGCAGTAGATGAAGAAATGGGCGTTGTAGCTGTACGCATGAATTTCGGCCCTGGATCACTATTCAAGGGGGATGGCGGCGAACTCGATGTCTGGCACTCATTCAAGATATATGATGGCCTTATTCATGTAGCAGAGGCATACTGTGAAATAGTCCCGAAGGGTACGCCGTTCGGGTGGTAAATAGTAAACAGGGCCTGGAAAATAGGCCGTAGATGCAGAGAATGAAGACCTCTGACCATTTGAATACCATAAGCTCTCTTGGTCATTGACACTCATAGCATCTCTGGTATATTATTCTAGTTCCTCATATATAGCTGGCCATTTTAAGCCTGAAAATTTACAGGTTTGAAATGATATAAACCCGTTATCAATCAAGGAGTCAACTAATGCTAAACAACAAAAAACCTGATAAAAAAGAAGCACCCGAAAAGACAATGAATCGACGGCAATTCCTTGTTGGCGGCAGCGCTGCACTGGCTGCCGGAGCAATTGCCGTTACAGCAGGGATTAATACTGCATCCGCAGAAGAGGCCAAAGGGGCTACATACCCCGAATCCAAAGGTTATCTGGTATATGACAGCAAGAAATGTATCGGCTGTACCACCTGCATGCTAAGCTGCTCAATGGTTCATTATGGAGAGCAGAACCTGTCACTCTCGCGCATCCAGATAATACAGAATTCTTTCGGAAAATTTCCAAATGATCTGCAGATATCTCCCTGCCGCCAGTGTGTAACACCACCCTGTGTCATCAACTGCCCTGTAGGAGCAGCATACATTGACACTGAGAATGGTAATGTAAGAAGAATCAATGAAGAAGAGTGCATCGGTTGTAAGACATGTATTCGGATGTGCCCGCAGCAACCTCACCGTACCGTATGGAACCACATAATAGAAAAATCATCAAAATGCGATCTTTGTATTGATACGCCCTACTGGAATGAAAAAGGCGGCCCTAACGGCAAACAGGCATGTGTGGAATCCTGCCCGATGCAGGCCATCAAGTTTGTTACTGAAGCGCCTGACCAGGAAGAAACTGATGGTTACAATATCAACCTGCGTAATGAAAACTACTTTAATCTCGGATTGGTAGATGACAGCAGGATCATACCACCAAAATATAAAAACATGGGATCAATGTTTGGTGGACCAAAGCCAAAGCCAAAGGCAAAGGAATAGGAGGATTGAAATGAAAGGCGGATACACAGGTAAAATTGCAAGAGTAAACCTGACTGATAAATCGGTCAGCACCATTCCAACAGAAAAATACTTAGCATTTGGCGGTGGCCATGGAATCGGATCAGCGATATTTTTTGATCTGGTTGGCGATCAACTGCCATTTGAGGCATTTGACAAAAGAAACCTTATTATAATGATGACATCACCATTTTCGGGTACAAACGTGCCTGCATCAGGGAGATGCGAAGTACAGGGCCTGGGCCCAATGCTTTACCCAATAGAGTGGTTCGGCCACAGCAATTTCGGCGGACGCTTCACCTCGCAGCTTAAATTTGCAGGGTGGGATGGCATCGTTGTTGAAGGTGCTGCTAGTGCTCCGGTATGGATAAACATTGTTAATGACAAAATTACCATTGAAGACGGCAAGGATGTTTGGGGCATGGACACCTGGGATACCCAGGAGGAGATAGCCAGACGCGTTATACCAAGCCTTAAGCAGGGTGAATGGGCACAGGTTGCTGATGATGATTTTACAACCCAGGTTCCTGCCGTAGTATGCTGCGGCCCTGCCGGTGAAAAGTTAAGCCGTCTGGGTTGTTTATTGCATGGCCCTGGATCGCAGGCCGCGCTGTGCGGTTTTGGTGGCGTGTTCGGTTCGAAAAACCTCAAGGCAATAAGCGCAATAGGCACCGGCGGTGTAAAGATAGCCGATCCAAAGGCATTTATGGACACCCGTTTATGGTTCAAGCAATTCCAGTGGAATGTTGATAATCCCCGTGAGGCCGCAAGGTTCGGCGGGAGAGGATACAGTCTAATAAGCGGCGCCCCAAGCGGCGGAAATGTTACGAATGGGACCCCTCCCCTTGTTCCAGCAAGGGCCGCTGCCTGTGCATCATGCCCAAGAGGTTGCCGCATGAGGCTTGCTTCCGGTGACTCCAATGAATCGGTATGCGCAGGCACAATGGTCTTCATGGGCATCGGAAGCTCAAAGGTTTCAAGGATGGCCAATGACATGATGCAGAAAATGGGTCTTGGACACTGGCAGCTTATGCCCACAATGGGTTACCTTAGAAGCCTGAACATGAGAGGGCTTATAGGCAAGGGTAAAAAGATAGAATGTGACCTGCCCCTTGATAAAATGAATGATCCGGGTTTTGCACAGATGCTCCTTGATGCCATAGCAAACCGCAAGGGAATCGGTAATGACATGGCAGAAGGCGCTGCAAGGTTTGCGGCTAAATACGGGCTTTATGAAGATGACCTGAAAAAAGGTATCCTTAATTTGACATACTGGGGAACCCAGGAGCATTATGATTCACAGACAGAGGTTGAGTGGGGCTACGGTTCAATCCTTGGCGAACGAGACCTTATGCTCCATATGATGGCAAATTATCCGCTCCACTGGATGGCAATGTCAGGAGACCCCTACCTCAAGGCTGAAGAGGCTGCAAAACTCTACACAGATGCCATGGTGCCATACAATGGTGATGAGTTCATGATAGACTACAGTGATGGCCCGACCGGTATTTATTCTGACAGCAAGGTAAAACAGGTAGCATGGGTAAAGCATTATGAAAAGATGTGGATAGGCGGCGGCGGTTTCTGCGGATGGAGATGGCCTATGTGCATCACCAACAATACGGAAGACAGGCGCGGCCCAACCCCCAATGCTGAGCCAAGGTTCTGGAAGGCCGTTACAGGTCAGGACTTGAGCTTTGCAGATGGTATGGAAATGGGCCATAAGATCTATACACTTGACAGATCAATATGGATACTCCAGGGCAGGACCAGCAAAATGGAGGTATTTCCTGACTATGTATATGACCAGCCGGGCAGAGGCAGCGAGTTGCCCATGTACATTAACGGGAAATGGACATATGACACAGGCAAAGGCCGAACCCTTGACAGGGCCAAGTTTGCAGACTGGAAGAGCAGGTTCTACAAATTTGAAGGATATAACCCTGAAACAGGTAATCCCACAAAGAAGACCCTTGAAAAAATGGGGCTCAAGAATGTTGCAGCTCTCCTTAAACAGAGAGAAAAACTTGGTTAACATGGATTAATATTTGCCGCCGGTAGCTAATATATACCGGCGGCATATAGCTTTAGATAATGGTTAAGGTACTCTGACAGGATGAAAAACCATTCGATATTCCACATCTGTTTTGGTCTGATATGGTTCAATATAATTATATAACTGATACAATCGAAATCGCCATCGCAATCCAAATCGCAATCGATCCCGATTTCGATCCCGATTTGGATTTGGATTTGGATTTCGATGAGGGTAACTATACACATGGAATTAATTTGTCACACTAGTGATATTTATTTTTTAAACTTTTTTAGGAGGTTGGATATGAGAAAAACATCAAATTCAGTAAAACTCCTGCTTCTCTTTGCTGCATTAATACTTTCATGCAGCACTGTTTACAGCAAGGAATTAATCACAGTAATGAACCCTGCAATTGCAAACCCCATGGTAGACAAGGTGGCATTAACAGATCGTCTGAATTCACTGGATGGCAAGACCTTATACCTGGTTGATATCAACTGGGGTGGCCCTGATGCGGCCTACGGCGTTTTTGAAGAGATGAAGATATGGTTTAGCGAAAACATGCCTAAAGTGAATGTGGTATTAAAAAGAAAAACGGGCAGCTATATGGCTGATGATCCCGCTTTATGGAAAGAGATCGGAGAAAAGGGTAATGCCGCACTTGTCGGCATATCTGGTTGAGACAGTTGTACTTCGGCCGTGAGCCGATTCTGTAAAACGCTGGAAACACAATATAAGATTCCCACTGTTGGGGCTGCAGCAGCTAATATGATGAAATATGCCGTTGAATATAATTATACAAACGTAACCGGTATGCCTCTCCGTTTCATAGGGGTGCCTTTTCCTGTGGCAGGTCAGCCAAGGGAGGTTCACAGGGGTTACGTCAGGGGTAACGATATGTTAAGTGGAAAACCGATGATGCAGACGGTTGTTGAACATCTTACAAAACCCCTGACAGATAAAGAAAAATATTCAGGACCAGCACCTGCACCGACACCTGAACCAAGGTTACTGCATCCTGATACAGAGGACAATTTACAGCGATTTTTCAAGGATAAAGACTGGACAGACTACAACCCCATAATTCTTCCCACTGAAGAAAGGGTCAAGGCAATGCTTGAAGGCACAAGTCATGAACCCGATGAAGTGCTTGTAACCCTTAACTGGCCCGGTGGAGAAAGAAAATTTACTGTTGAGAAAGCAGCCATTTGTGCAGTAATGGCAGGGGCAAAACCTGAATACTTCCCGCTTATTCTCGCTCTTGCGACTCAGGTAGGGGATTTTGGCAATTCCACCAGTTCTATGGCAAATATAATACTGGTCAATGGACCGATACGAAATGAACTGGGGATGAATTACAAGGGAAATGCCATGGGACCGCAT
The DNA here is from genome assembly GCA_964499695.1 of uncultured Desulfatiglans sp. Classification (GTDB taxonomy): domain Bacteria; phylum Desulfobacterota; class DSM-4660; order Desulfatiglandales; family HGW-15; genus JAAZBV01. The sequence continues at coordinate 7,355 of CAZCMD010000090.1, read as the reverse complement.
AATGAGGTAAACTCGGTTGTTGGCCGTGTCTTCACATTGATGGCAAAGACAGCCGGTAACATTCACCATGGTGTAACAACTTTCAGCACCCTTGGAAGCAACCTTCAATACAATAATCTCTGCATAGCAGAAAATGAAGAAGCCCTTCCTCAAGGCTGGCAACCATACCATGTAAAGATGAAATACAAACCCAACGACAGCACAGTTACACTGGGTAGAGGCTGGACCTATATTTCAAGCGTAGGTGAAGCACAGAAGGCTTATCCCACTCACTTCCTTATGCGCGATTATATGAGATCACTGGGAGCATTCGGTGGTGCAACCGTAATAATGGACCCGACAGTTGCAGTACTCCTCAAGGATAATTATGAAATGAAAACAAAAGATGATCTCAGCAAATGGCTTGCAGATAATATTGAAAAAACAGTTGATTCATTCTGGGGTAACGGTGTTGCAGCCACAGGAATGCTGCCAATGGCCAGACAGGGACTCCCTCCGTTTGCAGATTATCTGAAAATGCCTGGAGATAAGCTTATAAAGCCATTTAACGCGCGCAGCATCAATATACTGGCTGTCGGAGGTGGTATTCAGACAACATGGTTTGTTACCGATTTCGGTCTTGGAAGGCCGGTTTCGGTTGATAAGTGGAGGTAGGATAAAATAGGGTTCGCGAGGGTCCAAGGGGCCCGGGGTTCGAGTATTTTTTACTTGAACCCCAGAATCCTTGAACTTTTTTTTTACTTAGGAGCAACAATGAAAAAAATAGTTTTATTAATATTAATGGTAATTTTTTCTTTGCCGGTACCTGGCAAAGCAGCTGAGGCGGATCATCCGGAACTAAACAGGATCAAGGCTGAAGAATTAAAGCAGTTCATAGATAAAAAAGGTCAGTTTATTCTTATAGATTCAAGGGACAGCGGAAAGTATAACGAGGGGCATATTGAAGGGGCAATAAATATTCATTTTGATCCGTCAGGAGACCCCAATGCCCGTAAAATGACCCTGATGGCCATCCCTACAGATAATCTAATAATCGTTTATGGTGATAACGAAGATGAAAAAACATCTGTCGATCTTGCTCTTGAGTTATATGATATGGGCTGTAACATGGATAATCTGAAGATTTTATCCGGTGGTATTACCCAGTGGAAAAAATCAGGCTATCCTCTTATAAAAACCGCAGAATAACAGGAGAAAGTTAACATGGCTGATTTGGCAGGAATAAATGGAGAACGCAAGGAATTCAGGGTGGTAGGAAAACCTAACCTGCCCGGAAGGCTTTCCTATTCGATCGCTACCGGTGTGGCAAAATACGGTGCTGATTATGTTGCGCCTGATTTACTGCATGCAAAATTTTTGAGAAGCCCATATGCAAACGCAAAATTAAAAGGCATGAACACAGATAATGCCATGAAGATACCAGGGGTTATTGATATCCTTACCTGGCAGGATGAAGATATTAAAGGACTTAGCTCAGGCGGAGGATTTATGGGCCCTGGTAAGCCTCTCTTAACCGATTCAGCAGACCAGGAAGGTGGCATCATAGGTGCCATTGTAATAGCTGAAAGTGAAGAAATATGTGAAGAGGCATTACGGCAACTCATAAAGGATTCGGAATGGGAGGTATTACCCCATGTTGTAAATCTTATGAAAGGGAGAGACCCGCAGGCCCCGGTCATTCGTCCACCTGCACCTGCCGTACAGGGTGGTGGATTTGGTGGTTTTGGTATGGGCGGTGGGAATAATCCCCCTAAAAAAGGGAACGTCTCCTACTCCAATGTTAGTGCCGGTGATATAGAGGCAGGCTTTAAAGAGGCTGATCACATAATAGAGTATGACATTAACCTGCCTGCCTTTGCTGGGCATATGCCTGACCCGATTGGTACTGTTGCATGGTGGTTTAATGACCCTTATCATGGCGAAGGGAAGAGTCTCAGGATAGAGGGCAATGCATGGGGACACGGACAGGTGGCAGGTATGTATAAAATGCCGCCGGAAAAGGTATTTCAGGAATGCATGCTTGTTGGAGGCAGATACTGTGACTGGGGTATCCGTGAGTCACAGCTCATTACCCCCCTGCTCTCAAAAAGGACAGGCAGACCGGTCCGGTGCGTTCAAAGCCGATATGATCAGTATGACTTCAATATTAACCAGCGTCTTATGCACATGAAGATCGGTTTTAAAAAGAATGGCCTGATTACAGCAATAGACGATTTTTCCATAGCTGATAACGGGGTTCAGGGCAGCACAAACTTCGGGACATCAATGGATCAGACATACGGCCTTTATTTTACAACAAGGTGCAAGAACGTCAGACAGAACATGGATATGGTTGACAGCAACCGCGGCAAGATGTGGACAAGCGGTCAGCACAACCCTATGAACGGTGATTCCATAATGCTGGCAATCACCCTGATTGCTGAAAAACTGGGCAAAGACCCCATTGAAATAGCAAGACTCAACCTTCACGGGCCGGAATCACAGGATGACCCAAATCCGGTACCAAGTTTTGAGGCATGTGTTGAAACAGCAAAGAAGATGATGAACTGGAAGTGGCACAGGACAGGCGAAAAAAGGCTTGATGATGGCAGGATGCACGGGGCAAGCTTCAGATACCAGCAATGCCCGAGGCACTCCGGCATGTCCTTTAATCCCAAGCTGGAACTCCGGAACGGTTTTGTACACATGGATTCCAAATGCCCTGTTATCGGAAACTATATCATTGAAGCAAACATGATGGTTGTGGCTGAGGAGCTTGGACTCAATTATGAAGATATCAAATGCGAACTCAATCACCATGAGACCTACAGCCCATATGGAGGCGGGAGTGACGGAACTACAGCCTCAGGCTGGGCAGTGAAAGAGTGCGCAAACAGATTAAAAAAGATGATACTTGAGACGGCCATAGAAGAGGCTAATAATCCTCCGGCAGCGGGCGGTTTTGGAGGTTTTGGCCCAAAACAGCCGCCTAACCCCTTTAAGGGTGCAAAACCGGAAGAGCTTGAGATGCAGGATGGTAAGGTAGTCTTTAAAAATGACCCTGCCAAAGGTCTTCCTCTCGCCCAGGCGGTAAAATCTCATCTCTTTGCAACATTTTCAGGCAGGCCTCCACTTGCACTCTGGAACGAACAGGGTAAAAAACTTGACACCATGAATGTTGCCATGTGCGAGGTTGCAGTTGATACAGAGACCGGTGAAGTTGAAATCATCCGTTTCGGGGTTGTTGCAGACCCCGGCAAGATTATGCGCCGCACCTCGTTAGAGAGCCAGATACATCAGGTGATGTTTTTCAGCGAAGGGTGTCAGCGCTATGAAGATTTCATATATGATGAAAAGACAGGGGTAAGACTCAGCACCAACATGTTTGAATATAAAAAACCGACTATTCTGGATCATGCCAAAGTTGATATGGAACTCCTTGAAACCCGCGCAGGTAATGCCTGTTATGGGGCCAATGGCATAAGCCATTCACTGGCAAATACCCATCTTGTCATCTCGGCGATTCATAATGCTATTGGTAAATGGGTTGATCCGCCGGCCACACCTGACAAGGTTTTAAAGGCCCTTGGAAAGGCATAGGAATAATAGATGCAGAAATACCCTACAAAATGGCTGGATTACAAATTACCGACCGGACAGGAGTTTTCTGTAGCGGTTTGCGGATACAGCGGAAAAGTAAGACACATGTATCTGGGCGATGACCCTATCCGCAGGATGATTGCCCAGTATGTGTATGCTGAAGCCGGATTCTGTCAGATCGGTGATCACTGTCTTGCACTTGACTGTCCTCTTAACCGCGCAGAAAAGGAACATCTGCTGCATATGCTGGATATGACCGAGGACGAAGAAATGGATAGTGATTCAGCAAAGGAATGGGGAACAGGCAGCACACTGGAAGGTTTTCTGCTGTTTGCCAGGAAAATAGCAGAATCACTCCCGGATGACCTGAAAAAACCCCAGGCCCCGGTAGAGGAATAATGCCTTTAAACAGCATGGAAAGAATCACAGACTTTACTAAACTGTGGAGAGAACTTGTTGAAAAACAGGGCCCATTCTGGAACCGTAAAAAACGATCTGAAAGCAACCAGGATAAGTGGCAGGACCGCGCAAGGATTTTTTACCAGAGGGTAACAGAGAGATGGAAAAGGCCTGACTCTCACAGGGATTTTATTATCTCTATAATCTCTGCATCAAAGGGTGCAACTGTTCTTGATATTGGTGCAGGCACAGGAGCATGGGCGATACTTTTATCAAGATATGTACGAAAGGTTACTGCTGTAGAACCTTCCGCCGAGATGAGAGAGATATTAAAGGAGAATCTGGAAAAAGAGGATATTAATAACGTCGAAATAGTCAACCGGTTCTGGCCGATCCCGGATTTTGAACCACATGATTTTACCCTTGCCTCCCATTCTGTTTATGGGTGTGAAGATATCAGGGGTTTTATCTCCGCCATGACCGAAGCGACATCAGATAGATGTTTCATGCTGCTCCGGGCACCCGATCATAATGGGCTTATGTCAATGGCGGCAAACAGGATATGGGGATACCCGTATGACAGCCCCAACTTCCAGGTGGCATTTAACGCGATGCTCCAGATGGGCATGTTCCCTAACGTCCTTATGGAAGAAAAAGGCATGTGGCCCGGATGGACAAATAACAGCTTTGATGAGGCCCTTGAGCGGATCAGGTCAAGGTTCGGCCTTAAAAAAGGGTCGGAGCATGATCCGTATCTGCTCTCATTATTAAAAACCCGTCTCAAAGAGACAGACGGTAAAATACAATGGCCTTCTGAGGTAAGAACAGGCCTTGTTTACTGGAACAGTCGGAATAAACAGGATTAAGTTAAAATGGGCATACAGTCTGAGTGGAAGAAAAAATTTGATATCCTGCAGGATTATATCGCATCAAATCCTGAGATATATATTGATAAATATGAAATCTCCATACCCGAACACCTGCGTGAAAAATTCTATGCCGATTTTGATGATATCCGCAACACCTTTGTAACGCATTTCTATAACTCTATGCCCCTTGATGTAGATACACTTTGTAATAACTATATACATGCTGAAAAAGAGGTTATGGATTCTCTTAAGATCGAGAGTGTTGATCTGCCAGTTGATCTTAAAAGCTTTTTACATAATCCCAGGGAAGGCATGGTGCGGTGGTTGTACAACCGGCTGTTTGAGACGATCCAGAAAAAGATAACAATGGAAGAGTTTGAAAAGATAGCTGAAATTGATCTGGTATCGACAACCGCTGCAATGTACAGGCTTGGGTACGAGGCATGGGCAGCCTTTACTATTGTAATGCTGCTTGAACCGGATGAAACCTATTCTGTTGAACTTGATGATAACTTTGAACCTGTTACCGGGCACCTCAGGGAAATCGCCTTTGGGAGACAGTTCAGCCACTCTACAAAACGCATACCGGAATTTATCATCCATTCAAAAAGACTGGATAGTTACATCGCTGTAAAAATGCCACTTGCAAAAGAAATAATTGCCTATTACCCTCCTCATGAAGTCCCTCAAAAGATGATGAGAGATCGCACAGGGGATACATCCTATGTGCTTGATAACCGGATATTGTTCCTTTCTGTTATTAAAGACTTGAATTCTATACCTGTTTATGCTGAAGTACATGAGCGTAAAATCAAAAGCCCTGATGTTATAATAGATTTTTTGACAGAACAGGATCTGAATGATACAGAAAGGATTAAGCAGATTCAATACCGGCTGCAAATCATGCAGCCAAGGCATGGCGGAAATATCGTGATAATGAATCCCGGGACAGAAGCCTCTTCTTTTGCATTAGGGAACGGTTTTGATCTCTTTTCAGCAGGTTTTGAAAAGACTAAATTGCAGCCTCTTATAGATAAATTATTGGTGTGAAATTCCGGTAAATATACCGGTCAAAGGATAAAGGTGCTTCATTAACTCAAAATCAGGAGAACTTAATATGACGGAAGAGATAAAAGATGTAAACCGAAGGAGTTTTCTTAAGAATGCCGGCGTTATCATCGGCGGTAGCGCGATCGGTGCTGCCGCAATAACACTCAGGCCTGAAATGGCACAGGCGGCTGAGGCAGTTAACTCTGTACCCAAATTCGTTACTCAGTTCCGCTGCCCTGTTTGCAGCAAAAATTTTGCCAGCTTCGCAGAACTTAAAAACCATTTCAAGATTGACCACCCCGAGCATGTCGAACCGGTCACCACAAAATTAAATATAAATGGCCAGGATTGCGAGGTCTTAATAGAACCTCACTGGACTCTCCAGCGTACGCTCCAGTTCAAACTTGGCCTTACAGGCGCAAAACACATGTGCGACCGCGGGGCATGCGGGTCATGCAGTGTGATAATAGACGGCAGGGCAGTCCTTTCATGCACCACACTTGCTGTAGAGTGCGAAGGGAAAAAGATCCAGACAGTTGAGGGCATTGCAGCTGACCCGAAATGGAGACCCCTTATAGATTCATACTGCAAATGGGATGCAATGCAGTGCGGTTACTGCACGCCGGGCATGCTTGTTACTGCAAAGTCCCTCCTGGATAAAAAGCCAAATCCGACTGAAGATGACTGCAAGCAGGCACTTGCAGGTAATATATGTTGCTGCGGCACATACCACAGGCATCCCACTGCCATCATGGAAGCAGCACCCATGATAAAGGCAGGGGCATAGGAGGATAATTATGAAGCCATTTAATCATGTAAATGCAACATCTCTGGCAGAAATAAAGACCGCCCTTGCTGACGGTAAAACAACAATAATAGCAGGGGGGACAGACCTCCTCGGCACATTAAAGGATAATATCCTCCGTGACTACCCTGCTGCCTTGATAAATCTTAAGACAGTACCAGGCATTGATTATATCAAAGAGGAAAAGGGCATGCTTAAGATAGGGGCCGCAACACGGCTCTCTGATATTGCCAATGACCAGACCGTACAGAAAAAATATACAGCACTCGCCCAGGCAGCAGGAAGGGTTGCTACACCTCATGTAAGGGATATGGGAACCATAGGCGGGAACATTGCCCAGCTCCACAGGTGCTGGTATTTCAGGAAGCATGAAAACCGGTTTGACTGCAAACGTAAGGGCGGTAACACATGCTTTGCCATGACAGGTGATAACCGGTATCATTCTATATTTGGCGCACAGGGCGGGTGTATAGCAGTAAACCCGAGCGATACAGCACCTGCACTTATAGCACTCAATGCAAAGGTTGTGACAGACAAAAGAACAATCGAGGCAGAGAATTTTTTTGATGTTAAACAGCCAGGAAACACGGTTCTTGATAAAGATGAGATCATAACAGAGATCCAGATTCCTGAACCGCCAAAGGGTGCAAAGA
>CAZCMD010000089.1:0-19110 GCA_964499695.1 uncultured Desulfatiglans sp. | reverse complement strand
CAATTCAACAATACTTGCATAATACTTGAGTTCCGATAATTCACCTATACATATGGTATGCTTAATTACGATATTGTTACCATCTATTTCTAATTTTTAAAATCTGTTAATGGCAAATACCCAATACTATTCAAACCTGAAACACGAGTTTTGGTTCCCGGGCTTAAAAGCCTCAATTCCCTTCTTTAATCTGATCACAATCTAAATCCAGCAGTTTTGAAGGATTCAATTTGATCATCATCTCCACCTCTTTCTGGGTAATACCGTGGTGGAGCAGAGTGGCTATAAATAACCTCATGCCTTCAACAGGTAAAGGGTTCTGGGGTTGCCCAAGGTCAGTGCTGACAATACAGTGTTCAGGCCCTATTGTCTTTATGGTCCGGGCTATCTGTGCAGGGTCATGGCAGAATTCATTGGGTAATAACCCGATAAGCGTAAACTCAATATACGCGCCCATCCCCGCAAGTTTGAGTAAATCATCCATTGTATAATGATTTTCTCCAAACTCCTTGTCAGTAGGATGAGTGATTATAATTTTCTTTATGCCTCTCTTTTGGGCCTCCTTTACCAGAGCAAAGGTTTCCTGCGGGGAGATGTGTCCTGTCGCAAGCACCATATTATTTTTTTTAATAATCGCAAGTATGCGTTCCATTTCAGGGACCAGTTTTCCGGATTTATCCAGGAGAGAGATACCGTCGCCCTCCAGCGGGAGCCCCAGTGCCCTGAATTTATTTATAGAGTTGGCTGCACAAAAGGTCGGCATCCATACTACTTTTGCACCAAGACCGGCCGCATTCTGTACAGCATGATAGTTCAGCCCGCCCACTTCATAATTAAGACAGATACTGCCAATAACATTGATCCCCTGCACAAGTTGACCCGCAATAGAAGCAACTGCCGCAGTATATGCATGGCTCTTGAGTACTATGGCTTTCATCCCTGCGTTTTTAGCCATCTGTGCCGCCTCAATGGCATCAAAGCGGCAGGGACCTGTCGATGGACCGGGATGCATGTGCATATCTATAGAATCCTTTATCAGGTGATCAATATTGATAAATTCCATATCAACACTCCTTCTCCTTTATCAACGACCTCTGTTCTATGCGGGCCTCGCAGATTAATATCTGCCATACTCTTTGACCGATTTCAGCATGGCCTGGATATCTTCAAGCTTCGCATTATTGGGTATCAGCACAGCCAGAATCAGCCCGCCATTTTTACCGCATTTATCAATAGTGTCCTTTAAGAATGATTCCAGTTTACTTACCGGCCATATCCTGGAGGAATTAGGACAGCGCACCAGGAGGCTAGTATGCCCGCCGAGTATCTCCTTTGCCACTACTATGTCATCGGCGTCTATTGAAGCCAGTATCTTTCCCTTTGGCAGTTCAAGCATGCATTCCAGCCTTTTGCCAAATTTGGCTTCAAAGAAGGGTACTGGTACATATCCCAGATCCACATGAGTCTGAAGTGATTTTTTTAGCCCTGGCCAGTAGAACCTTCTAAACTGTGCCTCTGACATGAAATTAGGGTCTCCCCTCCAGAGGGGCATTGCGATCTTCTGCGGATAATCCCAGTGATTTTTATCCGCAGGTATAGCCCTGGCTATGCGTCTTTCCAATATAACTTCACAGGCCCTGATTAGTTTTTCAGGCTGCCGATACATATCCAGCATAGAGCCCTTCATACCTCGTAAAAAGCTTGTGAGGGTATCAAACGGCGCACCGCCCACTCCTCCCGGCGCAAAGCTGGCAAATGGAGGAAATCCAAGGGATGCAAACTCCCCCTGTGCATTCCCAACGATTTGATAAAATTCCTGCACCTGCCTTCCTGCCTTAGCCAATCGATTAGCCATTTCCAGAAATTCAGGGCTGGCAAATAACGGGGTCAAGGCCTCAAACCCCATTAACAGATTATCCAGAGGAGGCAGTTTCGCTAAAGGCATCAGAGCCCCGTATACACGGGGAAGATAGCATCTGATCATGAAACCTGAAGGATCATTCAGGAACATGTCATACTCATTCGCCTTCATATATTCCCCTTCGATGAACTGGTATTCGTAACTGTCCGGCACCGGTCCCCCTGGCCATACGCAGTTTTTTACATCAAGGGTGGTCATGGCAGCCCCGCATGAGGGGAAACCTGCTTCGCTTATATCAGGCTCCAGGTCCATGGTCACTTTTCTCATTGTTCTCTTAAGGGAGATGGGATCATAATAGGAAGCGGAATTCGGTAATCCATAATGATGCTGTGTATCAGTGAGCGCTAAAAATGGCACCCTGTCCGGTTCTTTCAGGTCAATAACATCACGGACCCTTTTTACCCTTTCAGCATAAAGCTGCTCCACTGTTTTTCCGGTCTGTTTTTCAATCTGCTCCTTTAAAACCAAATTCTCTTCCTGGTATTTTTTAATTTCATCCTGGGAAACCATCGCCTGCTCTCCTCTAAAAAGGTATTAATCCATTGTAACTGCTGAATACTCTTCCATGAAATGAAGGATATCATCATATAATGACTCCATGGAGTTACCTCCTTAAAACGTTGTAAATAATAATCTAAAAAACCAGGTTTCTTATTTTTTTTTACAGGATTATCCTTATAAACATCCTGTATTGCGGTCTTTAAAATAGACCTGCTATAAAATTCCCCTCATTTGTCTTTTTGTGTTTACAACCATTGTATACTTATATACTATTCGCTGAAATTTCAATCAGTTTATCGATTAAAGATTAGGGAAATATCAGGGTGGTAGTTATATAGATTAATGGGATATTAAATACCTGTCAAAGAGCAGCCTGTCTCTTATACTATACCCGGTGTGTTTTTACTCTGACTATCATGGGGATGACATGACTGAAACGGATATTAAAATAACAGTCCATAACCCGAGGGGCAGGATTGAAAGTACTCCGCGATTTCCGGCTGCTCCAAGGTTAAAGAGTATAAACAACAGGAAAATCGGTGTCTTAAAATTCGGGGTCTGGGGTATAACCGAGAAACTCTGGCCCCGTCTTGAAACCGCTATTATAAATATTACAAAAGATGTTCAGTTTCACGAATGGTCTTTTACAGGCCCCCCTTCAAGAGAAGAACGCATTAAAGAAATAGTAGAATATTCTGACGGCGTTATTGTGATGCTGGGGCTTACCGGAACCAGTTCTGCCAGAGTAGCCCTGGATGCTGTAGAAATAGAAAAACTGGGTAAACCTGTAGCATTTGCCATCACGAGGCCCTTTGAAGAGAATGCCAGGTTTGTCGCAGGTCGTGAAGGGCTCCCCGATATATCCATTGTGGTTGTCCCCCTGGAGGCATTACCGCACCCCTCCGAAATAGATGAATTGAATTTTAACAAATTCGCTGATGATGTCATTCATGCCCTCACCGAAACGCCATTAATCAATACCAACGAGACTGATTACGATGACCTGACCTTCAGCGGTGCTGCCTACGCTAGGACAATAAGCAGCATGGAGAAATATTTTCTTAACCATGGATGGGGAGATGGCTTACCCCTTATCCCTCCCACAAGAGAAGCGGTTGATGAAATGCTTGAAGGAACTGATCTGGGCCCTGATCATTCAATAGGTCAGGTAGAGCCCGGGGGCGGAGAGGCTACAATAGAAAAAATAGCCATTAACGCGGTTATGGCAGGCTGCCTTCCCCAGCATCTTCCGGTTGTGATTGCTGCGGTTGAGGCGATTATTGATCCGGCCTTTGATCTGCGCGAGGTACAGTGCACCTCATGTAACATGTCTCCCCTGCTTATTGTAAGCGGGCAGAACCTTATTGAAGATCTCAACATCAACAACACCTTCGGCACCATTGGCCCGGGCTTTCGGGCCAATTCCACAATAGGCCGGGCCGTTAGACTTGTGATGATCAACCTGGGCCATACATGGCCAGGGGTTAATGATATGAAGACCCTTGGGAGCCCATTTAAATTTATACCCCTTATGGCAGAAAATGAGGCTGCTTACAGGGGGGCATGGGAGCCGCTGAGGGTGGCAGAGGGGTATTCTTTTGCTCAGCCCACTGTAAGTGTCATGCCGGCAATGTCATGGCAGCCGGATATAGTACAGCCCGAACCTCCGACAGCAAAAAGGATTATCGAATACATAAGTAAACAGGCAAAGGTCAAACATGACAGGCTGATGGGAAACTGGGGGATGGATAACCTGGTCATCTTATGTGCATCTACATTCGACTGCATCCGCAGGGAAGGCTATTCAAGAACAGCGTTCCGGAAGGCCCTTGTTGATGCAATCAAAATACCCGTCTCCGAATTTCTCAACGGGGTGGATATAAATCAAATTACTTACTTTGGCCGTCTGCCCGAAGAGCTGATAATGAAATGCAATTCAGGCCCTGATGCGCTGATACCACTTTTTGCCGGCCCGGAAAATATAAAAATTTGTGTATCCGGCGGTGCCGGGCCATTTGGGATAACCTATACGAGCACATTCGGTTATGGCGCAGCACACTTTGTTACAAAACCTGTCAGGCTGCCAGGCAACTGGAAAAAAATACGGGAAAAAAACAGCGGATGGGAAAGCCCGCTGGTTAAATAATATTTATAATTGACAAGGTGATGGTTCATCAGTAACTGTAATGTTGGGAGCAGGTAATTGATTAAACCTGAAGATACTTCAAAAACAGATGAAATGACTGCACATAAAGACACACTGCAAAAACATGATGTAAAATTTACAGTCAATGGAAAGGCATGCAGTGTGCAGGTCGGGTCAAACTCTCCCCTGCGCGATGTTTTGAGAAAAAAACTTGGCCTGACATCCATAAAGGATATGTGCGGCGGACAGGGGGCCTGCGGGTCATGCACAGTTATAATGAATGGAAGACCGGTTTTATCCTGCACCACACTGGCAGCAGACTGCAATGGTGCCGTTATAGAGACAGCCGAGGGGCTTGCTGACTCCAACCATCCTTTGATCGACTCCTATGTCATGAACTGGACAGCCCAGTGCGGGTACTGCACGCCAGGATTTATCCTGACTGCAAAGGCATTGCTGGACCATAATCCTGAACCCACTGTGGATGACATAAAAGAGGCCCTTGGTGGCAATATATGCCGCTGCGGCAACTATCATGTGCACATCAAGGCAATCCTTGATGCAGCCCGAAAGCTCAGGGAAAGGGAATAAAATGGCAGGGCATGCAGAAAACAAACCCTGGTTATGGAGACCGCCAAAGGATGGTTACATAGGTAAGCGAGGTTTGCGTCCTAAAGAGGCCCTTGACAAGATAACAGGCAAGGCGGTCTATACCAGTGATGTATATCTTCCCGGCATGCTTTACGCTAAGGTTTATCGTTCACCTCACGCCCATGCAAGGATCATAAGCATGGACAGCAGCAAGGCGGAAGCCCTTCCGGGTGTGTGTGCTGTTATTCGATATGATGACCCGGACATTGACCTCCATGATTATTTTCCCAGGGAGGTCGGCTGGTACTGGTGGAGGGATTCAATTCTCCCGGATACTGCTGATTTTTTCGGAGTAAGGGTAGGAGCGGTTGTGGTTGCGGATAGCGAAGAAACCTGCGATCTCGCCTTGAAGCTTATAGGTGAAGGAATTGTGTGGGAGCAACTGCCTGTAATACTCGACCCTGAAGAACCTGCCAGACCGGGAGCCCCCCTGCTGCATCCTGAACGTAACTCCAAAAGCAATATCTGGAAAGATGCTGTGGTTCTTAACCAGGGCGACATAGAAAAGGGCTTTATTGATGCGGATGATATCATCGAGTTTTATCAGAAAAAAACAGATGATGATGTATGGGCCACTCCTGAACCCGGGTGTATAGTAGCACATTATAAAGGGGATGAACTTGAGGTCTGGTATCATGGTGCATCAATAGGAAGGGATATCAAGTTCGGCATGATGCCTGAATTCAGGGATAAGGCCGTTAAGTTTAAAGTCCATACCCCCCATAACGGTGCCATGTTTGGGGGCAATCAGATGGGTTACGTCTCTCAACTGTGCAGATACACTGTGATAGCGACTAAGATGACCGGAAAGCCTGTCAAATTTGTGGACGATTATGGCCTGGCCTGGGAAGGAACCAGTTATGAAACCGGTGCAGCCTATTACAGGGTGGGCTTTAAGAAAGACGGGACAATAACCGCCATAAAGATCGTTTCATATCAGCATGAGGGGCATCCTCTGTTTAAGATGCTGGTTAATTCCCTTAAGACACCGAATATATATCTGCGCCAGATACAGTCCTACTGGAGCAAGGGCCATGAGTCATGCTGGAAAGACGGGGCAATGGACTGTGTGCTCGTAAACATGGTTATCAACAGGGTGGCTGCCCACTTGAATATGAGCCCCATAGATGTGCAGATGGTTAATGACGGGGTAAAAGGTCACGACATGGCGTGGCTTGATGAAAATGTAAAAAAGAAATATGGCATGCCTGTAAGGGACAGCCTCAAAGAGGTTATTGAAGCAGGCAGGGCCTCATTTGACTGGGACAGTAAATGGCATTCTCCGGGTGCAAGAAAACTTCCAAACGGGCGGATGCATGGTGTGGGGTTTTATGCATGCGCAAGCTGGGCAACCGGTGTTCGCGGTGCCAATAATCCCCATCCGGGTATATCCGTGGCACAGGATGGTACTGCAACCATCTTCTTCAGGCGCTGTGACTGCGGTCAGTCAGCACCCACCACCTATTGCCAGATAGTGGCTGATGAAACAGGGTTGCGTTATGAAGATGTAAAGATCGAATTCAAGGAATATTTCTCATTTGATGCATTCTATCCCGCAGGTTCCATGGGCACAATGATCAACTCATATGGTCTTATCTGGAACGCAAGGGCAATGAAAAAGCTGCTCCTTGAATATGCCCTCAAACCCATGCCTGTCGCAAGCAACTATCCGGGCTTTGAACCACCTCCCACTCCTTCTCCCTTTAAGGGAAAAGTGATTGAGGAGCTGGATATCAGGGACAGCATTATTTTTGAAAAGGCAAACCCGGAAAACAGGCTCCCAATAAAAACCATTACCTCTGCGCACAAATACAGCTGGCTTGAGGGAGGCCCGTTCTTTGTTGGTATCACACCTCCTGAACCCTGTAAGGTGGAAGAGATGTATGAGATGGCCAGGCAGGCATGCTTTGTGGAAGTGGAAGTCGATACAATGACAGGGCATGTTGAGGTGACGAAGCTGGTCCACTCCTATGACCTGGGCCAGTCAATCAATCCTGATGTAAATGATCAGCAGCTCTATGGCGGCGCCTATCAGGGCATCAGTGTTTCCGCTACCGAAGGTATATTCTATGATCCCATTACCGGGGTCAAGCTGAACGATAATTTCCTGGGTTACCCCATCCTTACCATTGGAGATGTCGGTGAAATAAAATGCCCGACAGTAGAAACACATATCGGATTCAGCGCCTACGGGCTCTACGGGTGCAGTGAAGCCGGGAAGGCTGCTACTGCTGCTGCCCTGCTGGTTCCTGCCGTATATAATGCCACAGGTAAATGGGTGGATGGCACACCGGTTACCCCTGATCTGGTGCTTAAGGCCCTGGGAAAGGTCAGGGTATAAGAATGAAGAGTTTAATGAAATTTAATTTAGTCAATGCCTCCTCAGTGGATGAGGCCGTTACCATCATTAAAAACAGCGCAGAGAGGACCAGCCTGCTCGCAGGAGGAACAGATCTTCTTGGTACCATGAGGTTTGAAATACTGCCCCATTATCCTGAAACGGTAATCAACCTCAAGACCATCCGCGGCCTGGATTATATCAGGGAAGAGGACGGCATTTTAAAAATAGGGGCAATGACCAGGCTTGCCGATATTGCCAGTAATCCTCTTGTGAAAGAGCATTACACTGCGCTGGCCGAGGCAGCACGCAGGGCAGCATCACCCCACGTCAGGGAGATGGGCACTATTGCAGGAAATATCTGCCAGCTTAACAGGTGCTGGTATTTCAGAAAAGAGGATAACAGGTTTGACTGCATGAGAAAGGGCGGAGAGACCTGCTTTGCAATTGTTGGTGAAAACAGGTACCACTCCATATTCGGAGGCACAAAGGTAACCGCATCTCCCTGCACCTCAGAATGCCCCGGCAATGTAAACATACCGGCATATCTGGAGAAATTCAGGGATAATGACCTCAATGGTGCTGCCAGGATACTGCTAAGGAATAATCCTATTCCGTCAATAACAGGAAGGGTCTGTCCTCATACATGTGAGAATGGATGCAACAGAAAAGAATTTGACGAATCCGTTTCAGTAAGATCAGTCGAGCGGTTTATGGGTGACTATATCCTTGAAAATCAGTCGGAATTTTTTAAGCCGCCCAAAACCCGTACAGGAAAGAAAGTAGGGATCATCGGGTCAGGTCCGGCAGGGCTTTCTGCTGCATATTATCTTGGAATAACGGGTCATCAGGTGACAGTATTTGAAAAACTCAAAACACCGGGGGGAATGCTTTATTATGGCATCCCGCCTTACAGGCTTCCTGATAAGATTATCCGAAAACAGATCAGGGCATTGGAAAACCTGGGGATAGAGATAAAGACCGGGGTTGATGTGGGTAAAGATGTAACCATCAAAGAACTAAAAAATAATTTTGACAGCATCTTTATTGCATGCGGGGTTCAGAAGCAATCAACTCTTAAAATAGAAAAGGGAGAATTACTCCTGTCCGGTCTTGATTTTTTAAGCAAGGCCCGCCTGGGAACAGCCAGAGTCTCACCGAGGGTACTTGTGATAGGCGGAGGTAATGTCGCAATTGATGTGGCTACTGTTGCCTCCCGTCTCGGTGCCGATGAGGTTTATGTTGCATCCCTTGAAAGCGGTGATGAAATGCCGGCCTTCCGGGCTGAAATTGATGCAGCAGTGGCTTACAGTATAAAGCTGCTGCCCTCCTTTGGGCCGCACCGGATTATAGAATCAGACGGGCGGATTACCGGAATGGAACTGGTCAGATGCATTTCTGTATATAATGACGAAGGCCTGTTTTCTCCTTCTTTTGACGCTAATGATATAAAGAGGGTGGAGGTTGACCGGATAATACTTGCGATAGGACAGAAACCGGATCTCTCTTTTATCACTCCTGAATTTTCACTTAAAACTCACAGAGGCCTGATTACTGTTGATCCTGAAACCCATGCAACCAGTATACCCGGTGTGTTTGCCGGCGGCGATATAACTACCGGTTCCTCGTCTGTTATAAGCGCCATAGCCGCAGGACGGAAGGCAGCGGATTCCATTAATGAATATCTCAAGGTTAAAAAGGTAAACAATAAAGAGCATGACGTTAAAGACAATGATATTACCCTTAAATTTGATCCATCCTGTCTCAGGAAAAGCAACAGGGTAAAAGACCCTGAGGCCCCGATATCCGAAAGGGCAACAAATATAGAGGCCGAGGATGTCCACAGCCTTGACTATAGCACTGCCCTGACAGAGGCAAACAGGTGCTTTAACTGCGGATGTTATGCGGTTAATCCCTCAGACCTGGCGCCGGCCCTGATGGTCTTAAATGCCAGGATCATCACATCAAAGAGGGTTATTAATGCAGAGGATTTCTGGGCAGCAAACAGGGGTGTCCAGTCGACTGTGCTTGATATTGATGAAATAGTAACCGAGATACAACTGCCTGAACCCGCTTCAGGGGTTAAAACCGCGTTTACAAAATTCGCCTTGAGAAAATCCATTGATTTTCCGGTTGTCAACTGTGCCGCTGCAATTGGTAATGACAGGGCAAAGATATGCCTTAATGCGGTTTTCAATAAACCATACAGGGTGGCTAAGGCCGAAAAAGCCATTATTGGTAAGATGATAAATGAGGTTAATGCTGAAGCGGCAGGTGATGCAGCAGTATCTGATGCCAGGGGATTATATTACAATGGTTATAAAATACAGATCGCAAAAGCGATGGTAACAAGAACAATACTGGCGTGTAAATAAATTAAATTCCTTTAAGGAGGCAACATGGCCGTTGAATTCACAAAAAAAGAGGCTAAAGAGTGGGCAAAAAAACACATGAAGGGGCTTGAGACCGTAATCTTCCCATCATTTACCCCGGACCTGGGAACCCTTGATGAAGAGGGCATAAGGTATGATGTTAATCATATTATAGCCAATGGCTTCACCTCCATAATGGTTTCACCTGAATCCTGCGGCATGACATTCGAGGAAAGAAAGAAGCTGGTTGAAATAGTATGTGATGAGGCCAAAGGTAAGGTGCATATCTCTGTGGCTGTAATGCAGGATACGGTTGAACAGGATATTGAGATGCTCAAACACATTGAAAAGGTGGGAGGGACATATGCGACACTCGGGCATCCGATACAATACTATCCCCGCTCTAAAGAGGATATATATCAGATGTACAAGTACATGTGTGAATCGACCAGTCTCGGGATCGTACTATATACGGGAAGGCTCCATACAAGAAAGTACCATCCCAGCTACTTCCCTCCTGAGCTTTTACCCAGGATTGCTGAAATCCCCAATGTGGTTGCAATGAAGCTGGGCGGGGGTGGCAGCATGGCCATTACAGTCATGACCTTCAGGTTGATCGGTGACATGGTACTTGTGAATGACCCGATGCCTGACAGGTGGTTTATCACAATCCCCGAATACGGTCAGCAGTGGTCCGGGGCCGGCCCCTTTTACTGCATGCAGACCCCGGAAAACCCCCGTATGGTCAATTTATTTAATCTCCTCACAAAGGGCGAAATAGACAAGGCAATGGATATTTACTGGGAACTCGCTCCATTGACAGAAGGAGGTCCCGGACTTGAGGCCTCATATTTCCACTCAGGGATTGTGATGGCCCATACGGATAAATACGCCCACTGGTGCAACGGTGGTAACGGCGGAAGTATAAGACAGCCCACAAGCAGGCTCTATGACTACCAGAAAGAACGGATCCGGGCAGGCCTAAGGGCAATAGGGCTGACACCGCGTGAACCTGAAGAGGAGTTCTATGTGGGAAGGGTAAATTATGCAAAAGGCATCAGGCTTAAGGCATACGCGTAAAAACCTTCATATTCCATACTTATCATATAAAGGAGAATAAAAATGGAATTTACAAAATCGGAAGCCAAACAGTGGGCAAAAGAACACTATCACGGCTTGTGCGGTACCCTGAGCCCTTCTTTCACACCTGACCTCACCAAACTGGATCAGGACGGCATAAGGCATGATGTAAGAAATAATATTGAAAAGGGGGTCTTCAGCGTCTTTCTCCAGATTGAGATCTGCACACTCACCATTGATGAGCGGCATCAGTTTATTGACATAGTATGCGACGAGGCAAAGGGTAAAGTTCTTGTATCCATGTTTTCAGGCATAGACACCATTGAGCAGGATATAGATCTGCTCCGGTATTTTGAGAAGAAAGGCGGTTCCCATGTGCTCCTTGGATGGCCGGGTATGTTCTATGCGAGAAATGAGGAAGACATCTTTAACGCCACAAAAAGATTGTGTGACTCAACAGGCCTTGCAGTAGACCTCTGGCCCAAACCTTTTTTTGATTTCGGCAGGTTTCATCCGAGTAAATTCAATCCGGCCCTTATAGAAAGAATCACTGATATTCCAAACGTTGTAGCAATAAAATCATATCTGGAAGATGGTATAGGCAAATGGGCAGAGGTGTATAACAGGGTTTCTGATAAAATACTTTTTCAATCCGCAGAGCCTTCAGAGTGGCCCATCACAGTGGCTCAATATAAACAGCAGTATGCAGGACCGGCTGACTATATTATATTTGACAGGGCAGGCGATGGAAACAGGCGCGCCCTGAAGATGTTCAACGAGTTTCTGAAAGGGGACTTTCTTAAAGCCATTGATATCTACTGGGAACTTTCGCCAGTCACCCTGAATGCGAGGGGTGTTGCTTTTCAGTCCGGTATGATGGGCATGAAATACCTGCAATGGCTGACAGGTGGCAATGGCGGGATGTTCAGAAAACCGACTTCGCTTATTTTTCAGCACCAGAAGGATGCCATGAGGGCCGGGGTTAAAGCCGCAGGCATAACGCCGCCTGAAAATGAAGAAGAATTTTATGTGGGCCGTTTAAATTATGCAAAAGGTTTGAGATTAAAATATTAGAGTAATATTTCATTTAAAACAGTAAATATAAGGGAGATAAAATGCCAACCAATTCAGTAAGTGTAAAAGATATTCTTGATTCGGGAAAATTTACTTTATATCAGACATGGATATGCACACTGTGTTTTTTCCTTGCCTTTTTTGATGGTTTTGATTTGTCGCTTTTAAGTGTGTCACTGCCTAAAATTGCAGAATCCCTGAACTCAACAACTGCAGCCCTTGGCCTTGCAATGAGTCTTGGCAATGTTGGAGCGCTCATCGGGGCGCTGGTTCTGGGCATGCTCGCGGATCGCTTTGGCCGCAAACAAATGCTGCTTATCTCTGCATTCACATTCGGTATTTTTACCCTGGCTATTTCGTTTATCCAGTCCGTAGAGCAGCTTATATTGTTCCGCTTTATTGCAGGACTCGGACTGGGCGGGGCCGTTCCAAATGCACTTGCATTCGGGTCGGAGTTTGCCCCAAGCAATAAACGTGCTACACTTGCCACCATAATGTATGCAGGAGTTGCGGTTGGCGCTACATGTGCCGGTCTTTTTTCATCTATCCTTCTCCCGAAATACGGCTGGCAATCCGTGTTTCTGGTGGGCGGTATTGTAGCATGTGCAATAGGAATCATCGCCTTGATCTCCCTTCCTGAACCACTGGAGTTCCTTATCAAAAGAGGGAGGGATAAGGATAAAGAGCGTGTACGCAAAATAGTCTCAAAAATTAAGCCATCCTATTCTTCCATAAAGGATATCGAATTTGTCTCATCCGAAAAAAGGCTCCCTGGCGTACCTTTTAAACACCTTTTCAGTGAGGGACGTGGAACCGCTACCGTATTATTATGGATGGCCTTTATCTTAAGTTACTATCTGCAGTGGCTGATCCTTTCATGGACACCTACATTGCTGAAACAAAGCGGGGCTTCCACTCAGGAATCCAGCCTGGCCTTTGCATGTGTTAATATGGGCGCTATTGTGTCAACAGTACTTATTGGCATCCTGATGGATAAGTACAACCGTTATAATATTTTGAAGATCGGTTTTTTCCTGGCCTTTTTAAGCGTAATGATATTCGGATATTTTGCAACCGGCTCTTTTCTTGTGGTTGCCTTTGTGTCAGCCATCATGGGCTTTTTTGTAATAGGAGGCAACTCGGGCCTTATGGGTCTTGCTGCCACTTCATATCCCACCGATATCAGAGGCACCGGACTGGGCTGGGCAACAGGGGTCGGGAGGGCAGGTTCATTACTCGCTCCTGTTATAGGAGGTATCATGCTCACGGAAAAATGGAGTGTTAATGCAATTTGTACTACAAATGCCATTCTTGCGCTTGTGGTCATATTGATAATTTTTATAATGCAGAAGGTAAACTCCAGAAAAATATAATATAATTACAAACATATGGTACAAAAATATTAACCGGAAATACTTTATTAATGAAAAGGAGGAGTTAAAGAATGAAACGTTTTGGTAATAATAAAAATGACTTATCGAGAAGAGATTTTATAAAAACAACCTCGGTAGGAATCGGCACAGCCGCTCTAGTAGGACTCAATGCTGCGCCAGCAAAAGCAGATGGTAACGTACCTTCCATAAATTGGGATAAAGAGGCCGATGTGCTGGTAGCCGGAACCGGGTTCGCCGGGCTTGCTTCTGCAATAACAGCCCATGATGCTGGTGCAGAGGTGCTTATTCTCGAAAAGGCACCTGAGAAGTATGAGGGGGGTAACAGCAAAGTATCCGGTAACATGTGGTGGACCCCTGCTGATGTGGGCGAGGCAATAAAATATATTACTGCGCTCTGTTATGGCCTGACAGATCCTGAAAGCATAAAGGCGCTCGCACAGGGGCTGTTTGAAAATAATGAATGGCTCAAAAAACTGGGGGTTGAACCCACACCGCTGGGTATGTTTCAACCTGAATACCCTGAGCTTCCCGGAGGCGAGACTGTAAGAACATGGGGTAATGGCAGCAAGGGCACCTTTGGAGGCACCCTTTATCTGCCCGTCCGGAAACAGGTTAAAGACAGGGGTATATCTGTTATGTATCAGACAGCAGCAAAGGATCTGATCAAAAATGAAAAAGGAGAGGTTATTGGAATAAAGGCCGAATCATCAGGAAAGGTCCTCAATATTAAGGCAAGGCGCGGTGTCATCCTTGCCTGCGGCGGCTTTGAATTTGCGCACGATATACAGCAGCAGTTTCTACCCGGATGGCCAATGTATGGCAGGGGTTCCACAT
The DNA here is from genome assembly GCA_964499695.1 of uncultured Desulfatiglans sp. Lineage (GTDB taxonomy): Bacteria > Desulfobacterota > DSM-4660 > Desulfatiglandales > HGW-15 > JAAZBV01. Next base: position 4,799 of record CAZCMD010000089.1, on the reverse strand, counting down.
ACAATACAGGTGATGGCATCAGGATGGCCCAGAAGGCAGGGGCCGACCTGTGGCACATGAACAACGCACTGGCGGGTATTGGAGCAATTCTCGTTGATGATGATGACCTTGGGAAAAAGATACCTGTATCAGTATCTCTGTTCGGCACGCCATATATCCTTACAGACAGTCACGGAAAACGCTTCATGAATGAATCCACCCAGGGCAGGCATGGATTGGGCGAAAAGGAGCACCTCATCTTTTTTGATACCCTGAACACACAGAGCTTCACCCGCATACCATGCTATGCAATTATGGATTCAAGGGCGCTTAAAAGGGCCCTCGTATCCTCAGGTATGAAATTCGGCTGGTATAACTGGTATACAGGCTATAAATGGAGCCAGGATAACAGCGCCGAGATAGAAAAGGGATGGATAATAAAGGGAGACACACTGCAGGAACTCTCAGGTAAACTCGGCATAAAACCGGAGGCCCTTGAAAAAACCCTCACAGCATATAATCAATACTGCGAGGCCGGGGTAGATGCAGATTTTAACAGGCCTAAAATGGGGATGACAAAGATAGATCAGCCGCCTTATGTGGCACTTAAGATCTACCCAATTATGTTTAATACCCAGGGTGGGCCAAGGCGTAATGCATCATGCCAGATTGTAGATCCATTTGGTAATGCGATACCGAGATTATTTAGCGCAGGCGAACTTGGGTCTTTCTGGGGATGGATGTACAATGGCGGTGGGAATAATTCAGAGTGTCTTGCTACCGGCAGGATCGCCGGGACAAATGCAACAGCACTCAAGCCATGGTAATATGAAAATTTTAAAACACTGTTAATCAGGGATGGTTCACAGCAGGAGAATGCAGGTGCTGGAATTAATTGCGGGCTTATTCAATCTTTTAAAAGGAAGTTCGGGTATGAATAAAATATTTTATTTACTTGTACTATTGATTTTCTCTTATTCGCTCCAAACCGCATCTGTTCAGGCTGCTGAAAAAAAACAGCTTGTCCCGACTGTAACCATTCCTGCACCTGAGGGCTCAAAGGGTTTTGGTATGCCCTCTTCCGAAAGCGGCGCCAAAAAAGCGCCGGTACAGGGCTGGATTGGGCCGAGTGTTACAGAACCCCGCAAAATTATTACAACCACATTCAATGAATTATCTATGAGCGATCCATTTATCTTCCCTGATAAGAAATCGCAAAAATATTATCTGACCAGCAGCGGTGGCAGTATTTACACAAGTAAAGATCTAAAAACCTGGACAGGCCCCTACGGAGCTATCGACGTCAGGGGAACCTGGATGGAAGGGCTTATGTTTGTGGCTGCTGCTGAAATCCACGAAGTCAACGGGAAGTATTATTATGCTGCGACCTGGACTGACAGAAAGGAACTCGTTGATGTGGTTCCCCGCAGATACAATGTTTACAGGAACCAGACCCAGATTCTGGTATCTGATAAACCTGAAGGTCCATACAGGCATATTAACCCTGACCCGGATTATGACTACCTTTACCATAACTGGGATGTTATTGACGGGACAATCTGGTATGAAAATAACATCCCATATTTCATATTTGTACATGAATGGACCCAGATAATTGACGGCACCATTGAATATGCAAAGCTTTCTCCGGATCTGAGCAGAACGATATCTGAACCTGTCTGTCTTTTCCGTGCAAGTGAAACGCAATGGGCACTGGAAATGGTTGGAAACGGAGAGATGACCTTCGGCATGAAACTTCCCGGCTGGGTTACGGACGGTCCCCAGCTTTTCAGGACAAGAACCGGTAAGCTTGGGATGCTGTGGTCAAGCTGGGGCAAAGGCAGGTATTTACAGGGCGTAGCCTATTCCACATCAGGTACTATTGATGGTCCATGGGTACAGGAAGAAGACCCGTTTGTAGACAATAATTCAGGTCACGGCATGCTGTTCACGACATTTGAAGGAAAACGTCTGCTCGTTATACATCATGCAGAAGGAGACGGACCTCGAAAGCCGCAGTTTTATGAGATTGATGATTCAGGAGATAAATTAATCCTTGGGAAAAGATATAATCCATAATCACAATAATTATGTGAGGGTTTATTATGAAACTATTCTGTAATTTGTTAATAGTGTTGTTCGGTATCTTTGTTGTATCAACATTTCCGGTATTTTCTATTGCGCCTGCTGGCGCAGATAACAACGCAAAGGTAAGTGATACTAAAACTATCGCGCCATACTTCACCCAGGCCACATCTTCCCCGAAGGCTCCTGATACCGATGGATTTTTACAGCGCTGGCTTCTTCTCGAACCTATCAATAAACCGAACAGGACCAACACCGTGTTTACTGACAGTTACGTGAGAGAGGCCCTTTATACAGAATACTTTAAGGATCAGTTCACAGTGGTTCCGGGGGATGGCGACACTGTGACAGTTGGAGATCAGAAACTCAAATGGCATGCCCTTGATTCCGCAAATTTCAATGTGAAGCTGTTCCGTTTTGCCTATGGTCTTGACAAGCAGCATTACGGGGTAATTTTCTTCGCTGTTACCGTTGTTAACAGCCCGCAAGAGATGAAGAATGTCCGCCTGGCTGTAGGATCCAATTCCGCATCCATGTGGTGGCTTAACGGAGATGAGGCTATCATCCTTTCGGGCGACCGGCGCATGGTAATGGATGACAGCGTATCACGGAGACTTACACTCAAAAAAGGCCGCAACATAATTCGAGGCGCGGTTATCAACGGCCCGGGCATGAGTGATTTCTGTGTGCGATTCATCGATGATAATGGAGCCCCTGTTAAGGATATTAATATCAGTTTTTAAGGTAACGTTTAACCGGGACTATATAAAAAGATTCCTCTTATAAATTTCCCTCCCCTGGTGGGAGGGATTAAGGGAGGGGGAGAAAATAGCAATAAGGCAAAAGTTAAAATTTTACCACCCTCTCCCGACCTCTCCCATAAAGGGAGAGAAGTTGTAGTTTTTCGTGGCATTCTTGTCCCGCCATAGCTTTAGCGACGGCGGATTATATGCCACCTTTGAGGATGATTGAAGATTTATATAAATAATTATTATTCCGGAGGTTTTATGAAATCCCGAATTCTATCAGCAGCTTTTTTATTACTGTTTTTTCTGATGCTGTCCGGTTGGGTATCTGCCCAGGTAGGCGAACCCTATATCCACGACCCATCCACCATCGCTGAGTCTGATGGAAAATACTATGCCTTCGGTACCGGTGGCGGGGGTTTGATCTCAGAGGATGGCTGGACATGGCGCAGAGGGGCTGTACGTCCTGGTGGCGGTGTAGCACCTGATATTATTCATATAGGCGACCGCTATTATGTAACATATGCAAAAGGAGGGGGCGGACTTTCAGGCGGGCACGCAAGTAATGTATATGTAATGTGGACAAAGTCCCTTGATCCCAACTCCCCTGACTTTAAGTTTAACGATGAAACAATAGTTGCATCATCCGATGGTGTTGAAGATTGTGATGCCATAGACTCCGCGTTCCTCCTTGATCCCACTGACGGCAGGCTGTGGCTTACTTATGGAACATACTTCGGTTTCATCAGGATTATTGAACTTGATCCAAAAACCGGAAAACGTATACAAGGCAACAAGCCTGTTGATATTGCCATAGACTGTGAGGCAACAGCCATGATGTATCGTGACGGCTGGTATTATCTTCTGGGTACCCACGGTACATGCTGTGACGGGGCTAACTCCACATACAACATCCGTGTCGGTCGTTCAAAAAAGGTAACCGGGCCATATGTGGATCATATGGGTGTCCCAATGCTAAAGGGCGGTGGAAAACTTGTTGCTGCAGCCAGTGAACATTATGTGGGGCCAGGCCACTTTGGCCTGATAGAGCTGGGTGACGGGGTTCAGAAATTCTCCTGTCATTATGAAGCGGACCTTGTTCAGGGCGGTCACAGTGTGCTCGCTATTCGCCCCCTTCTCTGGAAAGATGGATGGCCTGTCGCAGGTGAAAATGTGAAAGAGGGCACATATGAGATACAGTCTGAGAGAAGCGGCTATGCACTGGAACTTGCCGTAGATTTTGTGAGGATGCCAGGCAGTATGCGTTTCTTTGGAGGCAAAATTGAAGAGCCAGTTGTCCCAATCCCTCCCCAGAAGCTTTCCGATGTGGAAAACACATGGCCGAAGGGAAATATTGATACAAGGATCGGTGACTATATGTTCAGGCCGCACCAGAAATGGACCATCACGCCTGTACCGGAAGCCGGAGGATTTTTTGGTTCTCCCTATTACAGGATCACTATTGAAGGCACAAACAGGGCGCTTGCAGCTACGGCTGACCATGAGGTTGTGACAGTCCCTGTATTTACAGGCGCGCCCGAACAGCTCTGGCAGATTGACCAGCTTACAGATGGAACATATAGAATCATGCCCAAGGTTGTACCCGGTTCGGGTGAACAACTGGCACTTACAGCTGCTGGAAGAAGTACTCCATCTCTTGTAAAATTCAACCCGGAGAGCTACATAGGACGCTGGTCTTTTAAAAAACCATGATAAAGGATACTCAAGGTCAGCAATAGATGGAAAATAAAATAATAAAAGACAACTATTATAAAACAGAAAAATTATTCGACAGGGTGTATCGAATCAGCAGCCTTGAAGGGACATTTCTATTCCTTTTTCTGGGTGACCGGAAGGCCTTGCTGATGGATACTGCATATGGTTTTGGAAATCTTAAGAAAGCTGTCTGCAAAATTACCGATCTACCCCTCATAATAGTTAACAGTCATGGTCATCTGGATCATGTCTGCGGAAATTTTCAGTTTGATG
>CAZCMD010000088.1:0-19269 GCA_964499695.1 uncultured Desulfatiglans sp. | reverse complement strand
TCAATTTTTTATAGAATTATTTTCGGATAGGGCAGTTACGTGCAAGATTCAGGTAATAAGTTGAGTGTAATCTGGTGGTTTATTAATAATAGCGAAGGCTCCTAAATCCATAACTCGCTTTTTTGTTGTTTCTTGTATATCTGCAGTCATAACGATTACTGGAATGTGAATATTTCTATTACTCAATTCTTCCAGAAAAATATATCCATCCATTTCAGGCATTAGAAGGTCGGTGATTATTAAGTCAGGTTTTTGTGCTTCCAACACATCAAGTCCTGAAATGCCGTTTTCTGCTTCAACTATTTTATAACCCTTACTCGCTAAATATTCAGAAACATTTTTTCGAGTGAAACGAGAATCATCAATTAATAAAACCTTTGGCATATAAATCCTCCTAATTTTGGGCATGATAATAAAAGATAAATAGTATATCGGCAATAATTGATTAAATATAAAAATAAATCAAGTATATCATACAATTAATTGGGCATTTACTTGGATATTTAACTACTTTAAATTAATTTAGTTATAATTATAAATAGGGGATAATACCTCAAGATATCAATCTAGCCTGCGCATATTCATATATTCCTTCTTTTTTCATTTACTTACAGTATTAGAGCGTAGAGCGGAACGCTCTTTCAAAATTAAATAACTTTTATTTTCATACCGCCATGACAGTGGGAGCTGGGCGTATTTTTAATTTTGATAACTCATGTGGTTTTATGATTTTTTACGAGACTTTTTTGACCACATTTTTTTTATGGCAATTAAAACAGCAGAAAGACTTATTATGTGACGCTGAGTACCAAAGAGAGTGTTCCCACGGCGACCATGGGAATAAGGGAAACAAAGAGTTGGCTGACAGCTAATAGCTGAATGCTGAAAGCTTCATCCGGAAATAACCTCTTTCCGGATGAAAACTAATTAATATATGAAAAACTTATTAATTATGCTAAATAGGGCGCATTAAAAACTGTCGTTTTTAATGCGAGCGGTCAGCCATCAGCGTTCAGCTATCAGCAGAAGGCATATAAAACAAAAATTTGAACAAATTTCCCGGGGTTAATAATGGATAAATCAAGGATAGCGCTTGTTACCGGAGGGAGCGGGGGTATCGGTTCTGCTATTGCCTTTACTCTTGCTAAAAAAGGTTTTGATATCTGGCTTAATTATAACAAGAACCAGGCAAAGGCAGAGAAGGTTGCTGAAAATATCAGGGGTGAAGGCGTCAAATGCAGCCTGCTGCAATTTGATGTAACCGACATGAATGCCGTAAAAACCACCCTTGAACCCATGCTTGAAACTGAAACTCCATATGTGCTTATTAACAATGCAGGTATAAGCCGTGATGCGCTTATGATATGGATGAGCAGGGAAGAGTGGGATGATGTCCTTTCAATCAACCTGAATGGATTTTTCAATGTCACAAAAATAGTACTAAACAGCATGCTCCGTAAAAGAGAGGGGAGGATAATCAATATCACCTCTACATCCGGCCAGAACGGGCTCGCTGGCCAGGTAAATTACTCTACAGCAAAGGCCGGGCTCATAGGTGCGACTAAATCCATTGCAAAAGAGGTGGCAAAACGCAATGTGCTTGTTAATGCTGTGGCGCCCGGTTTTATAGAAAGTGAGATGACAGAGGGGCTGCCAAAGGAGAATATACTCCCGATGATACCCCTTGGCCGGTTTGGAAAACCTGAAGAGGTTGCAGCCATTGTCGCCTTTTTATGCTCGGAGGATGCTTCTTATATAACCGGCCAGGTTTTTTCGGTTAATGGCGGCATCTACATGTAACCTTTAAATAGACAGAATCGTAAATGAACAGAGTAGCAATAACAGGTATAGGTATAATCTCCTGTCTGGGTAATGATATAGAGACTGTGGGCAGTTCATTACGCGAAGGCAGATCAGGTATTGTCATTGATGCAACACGTGAAGAGATGGGTTTTAGAAGCCCTCTGACCGGTGCAATCAAAGGCTTTTCACCTGATGCGTATCTATCAAGAAAGCAGAGAAAGACCATGCCTGATTTTGCTGTACAGGCATACGCTGCATCAATGGATGCGATTAAGATGTCAGGAATTGACGAAAAGGCAATCCAGAATCCTGAAACAGGCATTATATTTGGTTGCGACTCCAGTTGCATTGCTGCGGTTGAGCAGACATCGCTTTTAAGAGAAACCGGGGAGACCAAATCCATAGGAAGCGGCCTTGTATTCCGTTCAATGACCTCAACCATAACCATGAACCTCAATACAATCCTTAAAACAAAGGGCGCATGCTGGACTATAAGTTCGGCATGTTCAAGCGGAGGTCATGCAGCAGGCCAGTCAGCAAACCTTATTGCCCTTGGTCAGCAGGAACGTGTTATCTGCGGAGGCGCACAGGAGATAAACTGGGAATCCATGTGCAGCTTTGACGGCCTTGGCGCATTTTCAGTCAATATTAAAAATCCTGCGGCTGCAAGCAGACCCTTTGATATAAACCGTGACGGGCTTATACCTGGCGGAGGGGCCGCAGCAATATTACTTGAACGATATGACCTGGCAAAAAAAAGAGGGGCAAAGATACTTGGTGAAATCAGGGGTTATGGTTTTTCCTCTGATGGCGCAAACATCTCTGTACCTGACGGTGATGGGCTCGCCAGGGCAATGGAGATGGCATTAAAGACATCAGGGGTTTCTATCTCGGAGATTGACTACATATGCGCCCATGCCACATCAACACCGGCAGGTGATGCAGCAGAAGGAGCAAATATTCTAAAGATCTTTGGCGAAAAAACACCCTTTATCTCTTCAACCAAATCCATGACAGGTCATGAATTGTGGATGTCAGGGGCATCACAGGTTGTTTATTCTGTTATTATGGCACAGCAGGGTTTTATTGCACCCAATATAAATTTTGAAAAACCTGATACAGGTCTTGAAAGACTTAATATAGTCAGAGATACAAAGGATTACGCACCCCGGAACATACTGTGCAACTCAGCCGGATTCGGCGGAACCAATTCCTGTATTGTTATAGGGTTTGATAATGACCTATGATTGTGCGGTCATAGGGGCCGGTTTATCAGGCCTTGCCTCATCCATAATACTTGCTAAAAACGGTCTTAAAGTAGCGCTGATTGAAAAATCATCAAAGACAGGCCCTCTTGCAAGAGGTTTTAAAAGAAACGGGCACTATTATGACACCGGTTTTCATCATGCCGGAGGAATAGGTGAAGGGAGTACAGGCAGACTCATGCTTGATTATCTCGGCGTTTTACGACACCTTAACCTGATTTTATCCAAAAGTGATGATTCTAATATTGTCAGATTCAGAGACTCATCATTTGAGTTCCGGTTTCCTTACGGAAATGCACTGATTAAAGAGAAGCTTTTACAGGCCTTTCCGGACGAGACTCAGGCAATAGATACATATCTAAAGGAGATATGCCGACACTGTTCATCACTCCCGTTTATTAACCTTGATGCTGATATCAAGACAATGAATATCCTGGAAAATGTGCATGGCGATAGTTTGGCCTGCTTCCTGTCCAGTTTAACTGATAATCCTTATCTTAAGTCAATACTGAGCATACACTGCCTTTTAAACGGTGTCCCTCCCATTGAGCAGGGGCTGAATAACTATGCATACATAGTCGGGCCATATTATGAGTCGGTCAGTTATATTGAGGGCGGCGGGTATGCACTGGTATCGGCATTTGAGAGAAAGGTAAAAGAAAACGGGGTTGATATCTTTATAAACAGCGATGTCAAAAAAATTACCTTTTCTTCATCCGGTAGCCTGAATGGCATAGCCCTAAAAGACGGAACAGAGATCTTATCTGAAAAGATAATCTCCACGATTCATCCATCAGACTTATTAAACATCGTTTCTGAAAAACTATTCAGGCCTTCCTATGTAAAAAGGATAAAAACACTTGATGAGACCCCGTCGGCATACATCCTTTACGGGATATCTGAAATCGATCTTTTAGACCTGACTGGCCCCAGCCTGTACCTTGTCCCTGCGTGCGGGAATGACTTTGGTGATTACAGTAAACCCATAGAAGAACGACCTGTTAATATAATCCTGTCAGAAAATGGAAGAAAAGGAGATGATGCCCGGACAGGTTTTGTAATGATCTGCCCGGCCTCAATAACAGAGGCTAACAGGTGGGGTGATTCAACCAGGGGGAAACGCCCACAGGAATATCTTGATTTCAAGGAGGATCTCTGCCAGAGGATGCTGAACTATTTTGTATCATTTTATCCTGAACTCAAGGGCAGGGTGCACGCGGTTGATTTTTCAACCCCTCTCACATTAAAGGATTACTCGGGCAGCCCTTTTGGCAGCATGTATGGGGTAAAGCACAGGATAGAGCAGTATAATCCATTTCCAGTAACCAGTGTTAAGGGTCTATACCTTGCAGGGCAGTCCATTATTGCCCCCGGTCTTTTGGGCACCATTGTCTCTGCATTTCTTGCATGCGGCAACATACTGGGGCATGATTATCTAAGAGGAGTATTAAAAGGATGGAACCAAGAAGAGTAGTTATTACAGGCATGGGTGCAGTATCACCCTTTGGTCAGGGGGTGGAACCCTTCTACGATTCTCTTGTAAAAGGAAAAAGCGGGATAATATCTCATCCTGATCTTAAGTTAGTAGACGGGGTGCGCTCAACGGTTGCAGGTAAGGTACAGAATGTTGACCCTATGATGATTCCGAGAAAGTTCCGTCGCTCCATGTCTGATATGTCCGTATTCTCCGTTCTGGCAAGTCAGGAGGCCATTTCCATGAGTGGCCTTTCACAGGAAATCTGTTCAAATGTAAACATGGGCATTGTACTTGGCTCTACTATTAACAGTATTGATACATTTGTAACCTTTATAAAGGATTACGTTATAGATAAAAATATGGAGAACATGCGTTCCACCATCTTCTTTAAGTTGATGAATCACTCATGTGCATTTAATGTCTCTCAGGTATTAGGTTTAAAGGGAAGGGTAATTGCCCCTTCTGCTGCATGTTCTACAGGGTGCCAGGCAGTAGGTATTGGTTATGAAATGATAGCCTTTGGTAAGCAGGATTATATGCTCTGCGGTGGGGCCGATGAATATCACCCCTTTACCACTATGTCTTTTGATCTTATAAATGCCGCTTCAACAGGTTATAACTCATCCCCAACAAAAACCCCGAGGCCATTTGACCGTGACAGGGACGGCATTGTCTGCTCTGAGGGTTGCGGTATGCTCCTGCTTGAAACCCTTGAATCAGCAAAAAAAAGGGGGGCAGATATATTGGCTGAAATAATCGGGTTTGCTTCAACAGCAAATCCGGAAAATATAGCCAACCCCAGTGCTGAGTCATTAATAGAATGTATGACAAAGGCATTATCCGACGCAAATATTACCCCTTCTGATGTTGATTATGTCAATGCACACGCAACAGGAACCATTCAGGGTGATATAGAAGAAAGCAGGGCAATATATGAGGTTTTCGGGGGAGATATCCCTGTAAGCAGCCTGAAAGGTCATATCGGCCATACCATGGCAGCAAGCGGAAGCCTTGAGCTTATTGCCTCTATCCACATGTTAAGAAAAAAAGAGGTTATCCCTACCTTAAACCTTGAAAATATTGATGATTTATGCAAGATAATAAACCTTGTTCAATCTCTGGAAAATAAAGAGATAAAGGTTGTTTTAAAGAATAATTTTGCCCTTGGGGGGGGTTAATTCCTGCCTGATAATACGGAGTTGTGAGAATGACGGATGAAGAGATTATAAATAGGATAAACAGGGCGCTTGAAAAGGAATTCGAACTTAATAAAGAGAAGATGCTGCCCACAGCCCATCTTTTTGATACCCTTGAACTTGACTCTCTTGATATGGTCGATATGGTTATTGTCCTTGAGAATGCCTTCAAGTTTAAGATAACCGAAGAAAAGGAGATACGTGAAATCAGGACCCTTGGTGATATACATAATTTTGTTATTAAAAAAAGTAATGAAATCAGGAAAGAGTCAAAATAGTACAATATCTTTTTTCATCAAATGAAAGAAATGTTAAATGCCGATTGCCAAAATATTTTCTATTGTATTAATAAATCTGACTGTCTTTCCTCTATTAATAATAATGACTTTAACCGGTATTCTCATATCTCCATTTGCCTTTGTCTGTTTCAAAATATTCGGTAATCTCAATACGGTCAGGATAACCCGCATTTTTGTATGGATATACGGCAGGGGCTGGCTTGCTATTATTAAGCCTTTTACAGGGCTGGAATTAACCGGTTTTATAAAAGGGGAAATCCCGACACCCTGTATTATAGTTCTTAATCACCTCTCCTTTTTCGATACCTTTTTCATGGGGGCACTTCCATTCAGTAATGTATGTTTTGCCCTGCGTTCATGGCCATTTAAAATGGTATGGTACCTTCCATTTATGAAGCTGGCTCAATACCTTGATGTAGAGAGGCTTTCATGGGATGAGACCTTTACTGCATCAAAAAAAAACCTTGATGATGGCGGTGTACTTGTGCTGTTCCCTGAGGCTCACCGCAGTCGTGATGGCAGGATGGGTCGTTTTTATTCAGGGGCATTCAAGATATCCATCACAACCAATTATCCGATAGTCCCTATTTGTATTACCGGGACTGATGAGCTTTTACCACCCGGAAGATGGTATCTTAAGCCTGCAAGGGTAAAACTGAAGGCACTCGCCCCTGTTTACCCTGATGCTTTTTCAGGTGAAAACGGGCATATTGAGATGCGGAAACATGTTAAATCCCTTATTGCCGATGAGCTGGAAAGGATGAGGTAATGACTGTTGATATCAGATTACCTGTGGCTGCAAAGCTTCTTGTCCCGCACAGGCCCCCATTCTTACTAATCGACACACTGCTTGAATATGCAGGCCAGACAGGAATTGTGGAGTCGGTTATTGCCCCGGACAATATTTTTCTTACTGAAGAGGGGTACCTTAAGGAGCTTGCCCTTGTTGAATTACTGGCACAGTCAGCAGCGGCTGTAAAAGGTTACAGTGATTTAATGGATGGTAAAGAGGTTAAAAAAGGCTTTCTGGTCGATATCAGGGAATTTAATTTTTTAGAAAGATGTTACAGAGGGGATACTGTCCGTATCACAATTGAGATAACAAAAAGTTTTTCCGGTTTTTCGATGATAAACGGGCTTCTTATGTGTAAAGAAAAGGAGATCTCCAAAGGCACCATGAAACTCTGGGTGCCGGAAGAGGGCGGAAAATAATTACGGTGAGGCGGTTTTAAACATGCGCAGGTTCATACTCATACTTGGATCCCTTATTTTTTTGTTGGAACTCTCTACCATTGTATATGCTGATGATACAGGTGTTAACACCGGTCTGAGCAGAACAGATGAGATACTTGACCGCATCAGGCAGACATCAAAAAAGATAGAGACCCTTCAGGGCGATTTTATTCAGAAAAAAAAGGTGAAGATTTTAAAGGAGATGCCTGATTCCTATGGCAGGATCTCTTACAAGGGGCCTGACCATCTGCGCTGGGAAATATTAAAACCTGTAATTATGGGCTTTATCATAAATGGAGAGAGCGGCAGAAAATGGCAGGGAGATGAAGGCAGGGTAAAAAAATTTGATGTAAATAAAGACCCTGTAATTTCAGTTATTTCAAACCAGGTTTTTGCATGGGCAAGGGGTGATTATGACAGGCTGAAAACAGGGTATGATCTTACCATCGTAAATGATGCCCCTGTTGAGATAAGGCTTATCCCCTTATCACCTGTTGAAAAGAAATATATAGATTCCATAATACTTGCCTTCTCTGAAAATGAAGAGCATGTAAGCCGCATAGAGATACTTGAAAAAAAGGGTGGTTTAACACAGATATTTTTTACAAATATGGTTATCAATGAAGAGTTACAAGAGGATCTATTCTGATGGGCCTTTTCGAAATATTCCGCCATCTCTATGTCTATTTTGAAAAAAGGCGGACAGCGCTGTTTATTTTTACTGGACTATTAATAGCGCTGAGTTTTTTCTATCTGACCAGGATCAGATTGTCAGAAGATATACGATCCCTTCTCCCTGATAATAACAGGGATTTTTTACTGGAGTTCAACCTGCTCCAGAAAACACCCTTTATGCACAAGGTTATAATCAATCTAAAAGACAGCTCTAATGCTGAAGATAGCGGGCGACTCATAGATATAGCTGATGAGTTAAAAAATGGTATCCTTGCATCTCCCTATATAAAGGGTGTCACATCAGGGCCTCTGGAAAGCCAGGATATGGATATCATGGGATTTATTACCAGCTCCCTCCCGAATCTGATTACCCCTGATGATCTTAAAAGCATCAGTGCCAACCTTACAGAGAACGCTGTACATGAAAAACTGAAAGATAAATATTCAGCCCTTTTTTCGCCTGAAGGTTCCATGCTTGTTGAGGATCTCAGTATGGACCCGCTTGATATAAAGGCACTGGTATTTAAGAAACTTGCATCCTTAAATGTCATTCCTGACGCGACAATGAAAAATAACCACTTTATTGACCGGTCCGGACGCAATCTACTTCTGGTTGCTGAAACAAACGTTGATGTTACGGATACCTTAAATGCCGGCAGGATGCTTGAAGAGCTTAATAAAATAAAACAAAGAATAGTCCCTGAAGATATTGAGATGTACATAATGAGCCCGCAGAGCTACACTGTTGCAAATGCTTCAGCCATAAAAAAGGATCTGTTTGTCGTACTTACCATATCATCAGTCTCCCTGATCGTTCTGTTCTTTCTTTTTTTAAAAAGCTGGCGGGCCTGCTTTGTGCTTTTTATTTCATTCTCTTCCTTTGCCATTGCACTTGCAGGCGTTTCTGTTTTTTACGCAACCGTATCGGCAATAACCATAGGTTTTGGGTCTGTGCTTCTGGGACTCTCGGATGACCTGAGCCTGCATGTATATTTTGCCCTCAGAAATAATAAGGAGAAGACCTCTCAGATTATATCCGAGGTTTCCCGGCCAGTCCTGTTTGGAGGCCTTATTGTAATATGTTCACTTAGTTTGCTTCTATTCTCCGATCTTCCGGGGCAGCGCCAGCTTGGTATCTTTTCTATTGCAGGTGTCTTGACTTCTCTTGCATTTACCCTGATTTTACTGCCCCATATGATGCAGGCATCTTCACAAAAAGATGGTGGTACCAGTAATATCTTCTTGATAAAAGGTAGCGTAAGCAGGCCCCTTTTAATTATATTATTCTGGATTATAATCCTTGCTGTATGCATATGGTCAGGACATAAGATCAGTTTTGATGGTGATCTCAACAGATTGAATTATAAATCCCCTGAACTTATCGGGATTGAGAAGCATTTCAGGGATACATGGGGTGATTTGCAGGGAAAGGCAATGCTCTTTTCAGAAGGTGATGATCTTGATTCAGCCTTAGAGAAGAATGAAAAACTGTTTAATTCCCTTGAAAAGGGTTTAAGTATCAGTTCAATAACCAGCATAGCGCCGATAATCCCTTCAACTGCAACTCAGAAAACAAACATCAATAACTGGAAATTATTCTGGTCAGATAATAAACTTAAAGTAGAAACCCTGCTTAAAAAAGAGGGAAACATACTAGGGTTTACAGATGATGCATTTGACCCGTTTATTAAAAGCCTTGATACTGAACCTCAACTTATTACCACTGAATCATTGGGTAAGACAGGGATCAAGGGGTTGATTGATGCCTTAATATTACCTGACAATAACATGGTAAGAATATTAACCCTTGTGCCTGACAATGATGAGACAAGGGCATTATTTCAGGATAAAGAAATTTTAAAGGATAATAAATTCGTCTCACGCAAGTTTATCGGTGAGGTGATCAGAAAAACAGTAGGCCATGATTTTATACGCTTTATCATCGGTGCCATGCTGGTTATTATTATCCTTTTAATACCTTTGTTCCGTGATTTTAAAAAGGTCATGTTGAGCATGATTCCTGTTATATCAGGTATCATTTTCATGTTTGGTGTTATGGGGATTACAGGTATTTCTATTAACATCTTTAATGTCATATCTTCTATTCTTATCATAGGGCTTGGGATTGATTATGGCATCTTCATGGTATGCAGGTGCTCTGAAGAATATGAACATGATACTGATACAGCGGTGTTACTCTCGGGATTAACTACACTGACAGGCTTCGGGGCACTGGCATTTGCCCGTCACCCGGCACTGTTTTCCATAGGGATTACCGTGCTGCTTGGTATCGGGGCAGCCATACCTTCGGCAATATATGTCATACCTGCCATGTATCGTTACCTTGATAAACGGAGCGTATAACAACAGATAAAATGAAAATATTATTAGAAGATATAAAGAGGTATTCAGTTGCTAAAGCACCAGGTGATAACCATGGTGAGGTTGCCAGGCACTACTGTTTTGATAAGGATTTTGTGGGCTTCTCAGGGCATTTTCCGGGGTATCCCATACTGCCCGCCGTATTACAGTTACTCCTTGCACAGATTTTTATCGAGGAACAGAAGGGTTATAAAATCAGTATAACAGCAATCGAAAAGGCCAAATTTATGTCAGAGATAAGGTCCGATGATCTCATATCTATCCGGTATACTGATGCTGATACTGGTGAAAGAAAAAGATGCAAAGTACAAATCATGTGCGGTGAGAGGGTTATTACTACATTCAATCTCTATTTTCGCCCCATGAAGGAGGATGATAGTGATTAAGCCATATTTCAAGAGAGAGAATAATGCACCTGAACCTCTAAGGTGCACTGTAGAAAGGAAGGTAAGGTTTGAGGAGATTGATGCCTTAGGCATTGTATGGCATGGTCGCTATCCGAGCTATTTTGAAGACGGGAGAGGTGCACTGGGTCAGCGATACGGTATCAATTATCTGGACTTTCATAAAAATGGTATTGTTGCACCCATTAAATCCATGCACATAGATTACCACAGGCCCCTTGTATATCCTGATTTGATAACCATTGAAGCCATATTACACTGGTCTGATGCGGCACGGCTTAATTTCGAATATTTTATTAGAGACAGTAAAGGTGAGTTGATGACAACAGGCTATACAATACAGGTAATGCTGGACCTTGATAAAAACCTCTTCATGGTTTCACCTCCTTTTTTCATGGAGTTTTGCAGAAAATGGAAGGCAGGTGAATTGAAATAGCTGCTGTCTGGATAACTGATATCAATACTGTCACTCCATTTGGAGATGGAATTGAATTATTATGGAAGGGGTTATTATCAGGTGAATCTGCTATCAAAGAAATTACCCGGTTTCCTGTAGGCCGTTATTATGCCGGTATGGCTGCATGTATAAATGACCTTGATGATTCAACCGGAAGGTCTTTTGTCTATTGCCTTATAGATAGAGTCTTGAAAAATATTGGCATGATACCGCCTGATACCTTTCTTATTACTGCATCCACCAAGGCAGGTATAGATAAACTGACAAAATCAAATGAGGATAATAAAAAGATATATGCAGACTGCCTGCCACCCGGTATAGGTGATTACATATCTAAAAAACTATCCCTTAAAGGTGAGTCTCTTCACATCTCCTCTGCATGTGCATCATCTGCTGTTGCCCTGGCAAAGGGGGCATCCTTCATAGAAATGGGAAGGGCTGAGTCAGTATTGGTATTCAGTTATGATCTTGTCACTGAATTTATCTTTTCCGGATTCTGCGCCTTACAGGCCATGTCATCCTCTCCATGTAAACCCTTTGATAAGAAGAGAAAGGGGATGTCCATTGGTGAAGGGGCTGCAACCCTGCTGCTTATGAGTGAAGAAAAGGCAAAGGAATACAATAAAAAACCAATAGGCACCCTGAAAGGATGGGCAGTAACAAATGATGCGACCCATATTACAAGACCTGATACAGAGGGGGCCGGTCTTGCAATGGCGATTGAAAGGTCATTAATTAAGGCAGGGATCCATGCTGGATCTGTGTCTGCCATATGTGCCCACGGTACAGGTACATATTATAATGATGCAATGGAGCTTGCATCATATAAAAGGGTATTCATTAACAACAGAATACCTCTTTTCTCTGTAAAGGGGGCAATCGGACATACACTCGGTGCGGCAGGAGGTATTGAAGCTGCTATTTGTCTGAATTCCATTATGCATGGAACTATTCCCCCAACCACAGGTCTTTCAGATCCGGAACATGATGCAGAAGGTATAGTCAGTCCAAACCCTGTCAAGATGCCGCTTTCATACATCCTTTCAACAAATTCAGGATTCAGCGGTGTTAATGCGGCCCTTATTATTGGTACGGGGGATCATTAATAAGATGTACATCACCGGTACGGGCTGGATAACAGCCGGAGGTAGTGGGAAAGGCAGCAGCAATAACCCCTTTGTTTTTTCAGGAGAAGCCTTACCGGAAATAAAAGGAACTATGTTCCCTGAGAACCCTGCATTTAGAAAAGGGCGTCTCGACCGGTTTTCCATGCTTGGACTTGAGGCAATTATCTTAGCTTTGCATGATGCCGGGCTTTATGAATTCAACAAAAAGCAAAATACAGGCATTATAGCCTCAACTGTGTATGGCTCTCTTGTTACTGATCTTGAATATAATGAGACCATCATCCCTGAAAATGGCGGTTTACCAGATCCGAATCTTTTTACACATACACTTCCGAATATATTTTTAGGTTATGCTGCCATGCTCTATAACCTGATAGGGCCTAATTATGTGCTTTATGAAAAGACAAGCTCAGGGATTTCAGCTATCCGTTCGGCAATGGAATGCATTATATCAGGAGAGTGCGATACCATGCTTGCAGGTATCTGTGATGCCCACCCCCCTGATGGTTATATATGTAATGACGCATTCAGGCCGGGGGCCATCTTTATAGTGATTGAAAATAACCCCTGTGATAAAAATAATTATGGCAAGCTTAAAATGGATAAAAAGGGTAATATTTATTTGAATAACCATATTGTTAAAGATATTGAATCATGTGTAATGGAGTGCATTAAAAACAGGCATATCCCGTAGAGACGGGTTTTAAACCCGTCTCTACAAAAAATGTGCATGAACCGTAGGGGAACGGCGCACCGTGCCCTTTTTATAGAGGAATAAAATGAACCTGACACTGATATATCCCAGATGGCCAAAACTTGAACGTCAGACCGAGTTTCACCTTCCACCACACGGCCCGGTTGTCTTTGCGGCTGAAATTCCTGAAGAGGTCGATATTACCTTTATCGATGAAAACTTTCAGGAGGTTAATCCATGCAATAATACGGATCTTGTTGCATTATCAGTAATGCTTACCTGCCAGTTGCCCAGGGCAATAGAAATAGCTGACCAGTATCGTGAAACAGGGGTGCCTGTTATATTTGGCGGTATTGCCACCATGCTTCACAGCGAGGAATTGCTATCACACAGCGACTCTCTTTTTTTAGGTGAGGTTGAAGGGCGTTTTGGTCAGGTAATAGAGGATTTTAAAAATAAAAGGCTTAAAAAGGTATATGACTATATGAATAACCTCCCTGACATCAACCTTGTGGGGACAGCCAGAAGAGAAATCCTGAATTCAGAATATTATACCTACCGTGGTGTAAAGATGCTTGATCTTGTGCATGCATCAAGGGGATGTAAATTCAATTGTTTCCCTTGCTGTGTAGGATTCCTGGGCGGCAGACTCTTCAGGCCAAGGCCTGTTGAAAAGGTTATAGATGAGATGAACTCCATCAGGAATAACAGGCTTTTCATTGTTGATAATTCCCTTGCGCAGGATCATGACTGGCTTAAAGAACTTTTTACAGCCATGATACCCCTTAAAAAGACATGGGTATCACACCCTGTAATGGACGACGATGAGATCCTCACTCTTGCAAAGGATGCAGGCTGCTGGTACGTTTACCAGGCAATAGTAAATACCTCGGATGGCATACGAAACCGCGTAAAGCGGCTCAAGGATCATGGTATTGGTGTTGAAGGTACAATCCTGCTCGGAACTGATGACCAGTCCGAGGATGATATCAAGCGTCTTGTTGATTTTCTACTTGAGATAGAGCTTGATATGGCGGAATTTACTATCCTTACACCATTTCCACACAGCCCGATCCGCGCAGATTATGAAAAAGAGGGGCGTATAATCAGTAATAACTGGCTTGATTATACATGTGACAAAGTAGTTTATCAGCCTAAGAAAATGTCACCTGATACCCTTTATAAAATGTACCATTATGCGTGGGATACATTTTATTACAACACCAGCCCCAGTCTTAAAATGAGCTTCCTTTTTAAGAAGGCTGTAACAAGTGAAATGGAAAAGGGCACATACAGGCAGTATAACCCCAGAAAAGTACGATCTTTTAGCAGACAGGATAGTGAATGAGTAAAGTCCTGATGATATCATCAAATACCTTTGCCTATCCTTATCCGGTATATCCATTAGGTATGGCAATGGTGTCGGCATCCCTTGCTGAAAAGGGTCATGATGTGCGCCAGTTTGATTACTTCGCTGAGGGGAGATCAGATGAAAAGATAAGGAACGAGATAATAAATTTTTCGCCTGACTATATAGGGCTTTCAATCCGTAATATAGATGATGTTGATTCTCTGAGTAACAACAACAGTGTCCTTTCTGTTGAAGGTAATATCATTAAGATTATAAGAGACAACACAAAGGCCAGGGTTATTGTCGGTGGTTCAGCACTCTCTGTCATGCCTGAAGAGATACTGGATTTTTTAGGCGCAGATTACGGTATTGCAGGGGCCGGAGAGAAATTATTACCAGACCTTATAGAAAACCTGAATACCAGGGCCGATTTTCCAAGGGTAATAAAGAATAATAATTTAACAGATGAAAATTTGAGAACCATCCCACCCATGTGGGATAACAACCTTGTAGATTTCTATTTATCAAAAAGCGGGATGCTGAATCTTCAGACAAAAAGGGGATGTCCAAACAAATGCTCTTACTGTGTGTATCCCTCGCTCGAAGGGAAGAGGTTCAGGTTTCGTGACCCTGACTCAGTGATTGATGACATAGAACGGGCATATAAATCATACAGTGTAGATAGATTCTTTTTTACTGACTCCATTTTCAATGACCCTGATGGTAAATACCTTGAAGTCGCTGAAAAAATAATATCATCAGGTATTAAAATAAGCTGGGCAGGCTATTTCCGGCCAAAGGATATGGGTAGAGATGAATTAAGGGTTTTAAAAAGATCAGGTCTCTATGCGGTTGAAGTGGGCTCTGATGCAAGTACCGATACAACCCTTCACTCCATGGGAAAGGGTTTCACATTTGATGATGTAAATGAATTTAATAATGCATGCATCCAGGAAGAGATAAAAAGCGCCCATTTTTTTATTTTTGGCGGCCCCGGTGAAACATCTGAAACAGTGAGAGAAGGCCTGGAGAATCTCCGTGTGCTCAAAGATTCCGTTATCTTCATATATTCAGGTATCAGGATACTGCCTCATACGCGTCTGTATGTTCAGGCAGTAGAAGAGGGTATAATAAAAAATGATGAATCTCTTTTGAATCCTGTCTACTATTTTTCTCCCTACATTGATCCGAAGGAGATGAACATACAGATTGAAAAAGAGGCTGGTATGAATAGAAAATATATCTTTCCACCCGAAAAAGGAAAAATGATGGCAGATGCCATGCATGCTTTTGGCTACAAAGGCCTCTTATGGGATGAACTCCTTGCATTTTCTAAAATCTCCAGGCATAAAAGGAATAAATAATAAATGATGGGCGATATGGATCGTAACCGCATATTATTTATTCATCCCCTGGGATATAAAAAGGATGCGGCTAAACATGATGTGTCAAGACTTGCCAATATCATGCCGCCAATCGGTCTTATCAGTATGGCAGCATATCTTGAGGTTCATGGTATTTGTTCAGATGTCATCGACTGTTATGCATACCCGGAATATGATGCACAGATCGGCAGCTACCTCCTTGAAAGAAGGCCGGCATATATAGGTTTCAGTTGTACGACATCAGGTTTTCTTGACGCAATCCGTATCGCATCTATGGCAAAGAAAATTCTCCCGGGGATAAAGAGTGTATTTGGCGGGGCCCATGTATCAGCACTTAAACGCATGATTCTTGAGGAGTTACCTCCTGTCGATTATTCTGTTATCGGTGAAGGGGAGAATACCCTTACAGAACTTATCAGATCAAATGGTGAAGATTTGAGGGGAATAGAGGGGCTTATTTACAGGAAAAATGATGGGGAGATCATTGAAAACCCGCAGCGATCAAAATTGGTTGACCTTGATACGCTTCCGTTTCCTGCCTATTCAAAACTTAAAGGATATCCTGAAGAATATATGCTGCCTATATTCAATTATCCTAAAACCCCCAACACAAGCTGTATATCAAGCCGTGGATGCCCCTATGCATGCAGCTATTGTGACAGGTCAGTATTCAGGCGGTCTTTTCGATTCAACTCGGCTGAATACCTGTATGAGCATCTGAAATATTTAAAAAGGCAGTTTAATATCAGGCATATCAATTTTTATGATGACCAGTTCACATTTAATAGAAAAAGGGTTGAAGCGTTTGCCATGTTGATGTTAAAACAGCCGCTTTCAATGACCTTTAACTGTGCTGTAAGGGTAGATCACATTGATAAAGAGCTGCTTCTGTTAATGAAAAAGGCAGGGTGCTGGATGATAAGCCTTGGCATAGAATCAGGTGATCCTGATTTATTGAGTCAGCACCGTCAGAATGTGGATCTTGATATGATGCGAGAAAAAATCCACATGATTAAAGAGGCAGGGATAAGAGCAAAGGGCTTATTTATGGTTGGGTTACCCGGAGAGACCATTAAGAGTATCAGGAAAAGTATAAGATTCTACAGGTCTATGCCTATAGATGAGCTAAATGTAGCAAAGTTTACTCCATTTCCTGGAACGCCGCTGTATGAGAACCTGAAAAAAACAGGGGATTTTAATGAAGACTGGGAAAAGATGGATTGCATGCATTTCCTTTACATCCCGAAAGGGCTGAATAAAGAGCTGCTTGAAAGATATTTTATCAAATTCTATCAGGCCCACTTCATGCGGCTCAGAACCATCTGGAATTATATTCAAATGATATGGAAATCGCCTGACAGCTGGAGACGTTTCCTTTGTGACCTGAGAGGATTCCTTTCATTCGCATTAAGTAATAAACGATTTAATTAAAAAAAATGACAGACAGTAAGAATATAAAAATAACAGTGCTTATCCCGGTATATAACCACCCTGAAACCATTAAGAGTGTTATAGTTGAAACCCTGAAATATCATCCGGACATAATTGTTGTTGATGACGGGAGCGATGTAGAAGTTGCAGGTATGTTATCTGACCTCAATGTTACCGTTATCCGGCATAACAGGAATATGGGAAAAGGGGCCGCTATTTTAACAGGTTCATCAAAGGCGTTTGACCTGGGTTATTCACACATTATCACTATCGATGCCGATGGTCAGCATGATCCTTCTGACCTGCCCCATATGTTATCTGCTATCGAACAGAATCACCATGCCATTATTGTGGGTAAAAGGGCATTTGAAAGGGCTGATGTCCCAGGGGCATCGGTATTTGGAAGAAAATTTTCAAATTTCTGGCTGAGGGTGCAGACAGGAAAAACTGTAGGCGACAGCCAGAGCGGTTTCAGGGCATATCCGCTGGCTATTCTGAATGAACTGAATCTTTATGAAAAGCATTACTCATTTGAAGTTGAAGTACTTGTCAAGGCAATCTGGTCCGGTATCGATATAATAGATATTGATATAAATGTTTATTACCCTCCAGCTGATAAACGGGTTAGCCATTTCAGGGGCTTTAAGGATAATCTGAGAATCAGCCTGCTTAATACCAGGCTCACCATGAGGTCTATACTCCCATGGCCCCATAAGAAGATCCTCTTTGATAAAGAAAATGAAAAGATAGTATCCATCTGGCATCCTGTTAACTCTATCAGGGCATTACTTACGGAAAATACAACCCCCAAAAAAATCGCCGTTGCCGGTGCCCTGGGTGTTTTTATGGGTTCACTTCCCCTTATTGCCTGTCATATGGTTATCATTATACTGGTTTCCAGTTTTTTCAGGTTGAACAAGGTAATAGCCCTGAGTACAAGTCAGACAGGGATGCCCCCATTTATGCCTGCCATGTGTATTGAGGCGGGTTATTATTTCAGAAACGGCCATTTTTTGACTGAACTCTCTGTCAATACTATAGGGTATCAAGCCTTGGACAGGGTTTATGAATGGCTAATAGGATCACTTGTCGTAGGGCCATTAATGGCTTTTATAATTGGGATGGCGATGTATATAATGGCGGTAATAATTCAAAAAGGGAAAAATGGGGTCGTCGCAAAATAATACCATTGTAGACCAACAGCGGAAGTGGACAAGCCGCAGTATAGGCTCTTCATTACAGCATCAGTTTTTTTATACACTGATCCGGATCGGCGGCAGAAGGCTCGCCTACTTTTTCGTTTATTTTATTGTGGCCTACTATATCCTGTTCAGACCTTCAATAAGAGGTAAATGCCTGTATTATATTGAACGCAGGTTTCCGAACAGTTCTTATATTGGTAAAATTGCTTTGAGTTACCGGTTAACCCTCTGCTTCGGAAAGGTGCTTATTGACCGTGCAATAATAGGTATCCTGGGCAGTGACAGATTGTCCGTATCATTTGAACAAAGAGAAGCCCTTAGAAATCTTGTGGGAGAAGGTAAAGGGATTATTTTCCTGATGGCCCATGTGGGTTGCTGGCAGACTGCCCTCTCTGCACTTGGGTATCTTAAAACGCGAGTAAATATGGTAATACGGCGCGAAGAGGGTGATGTTGACAGGCACTATTTTGAACACGGGTCAGGAGAAACGCCTTTTAATATAATAGACCCTGACGGATACCTGGGTGGTACCCTTGAAATGATGAACTGCCTGAAAAAGGGTGAGGTAATATGCATAATGGGTGACCGGATCTTCGGTAACCCAAAGAATACATTATCAATCGATTTTCTTGGAAAAAAGGCCCTGTTTCCATTCAGCGCCTTTAAGGTCGCATCGGCAACAGGCGCGCCTGTTGCTGTTCTTCTTACACATAAAAAGAGTGCTGCCAGATTTGGCCTTGAACTGGCAGATGTGATGCGTATCCCTGAAAATCTGGGCAGGAGAGCTGAAAATTACAGGCCCTATGTAAGTGAATATGTGAAAATCCTTGAGAGATACACTCATGCACATCCCTTTCAATTCTTTAATTTTTATGATATGTGGGGTAA
>CAZCMD010000087.1:10258-19305 GCA_964499695.1 uncultured Desulfatiglans sp. | reverse complement strand
CTTTATACTTCATGCTATCATTGCTGGCCATATGGGGGATTAATGACCAAACAGCCCGAACACCTGTAGGGGCAACCCTATGTGGTTGCCCGTTTTTTTTATCAAGGACATGTCTTGTAAATGCAGCCTGTAGGGGCGAAAAATTTTTCGCCCCTACGTTTGCGGTTATAGTGCGCTGTTATTTCAAAATTATTGCTCCCTGATATCTGAACAGATCATGTATTGTTTCTATATGAGTATCATCTATATCAGGCAGATAATTTATATGATAAAAACCCATATCTGATATCTCGTCAGTTGATTTCAGAAGGGTTCCCGAATAATCTTCCGTAAGAAAGGCCATTATATACTGCTGAACCTTTTCCCCGCTCTCACATTCCAGTTGATATACAGGATCAGAATAATAGGCAAAGGGTTTTAATGAGCCGACACTCAGGCCTGTTATGTCAAACACCTCACGCCTGGCTGCCTCCAGTATGCTTTCATCCGGCTCAACACAGCCGGCAGGTATTTCCCATTTATTCGTCACTCTTCTTTTGATCAGCATGATTCTTCCGGCATGATCCCTTATAATAATCCTTACACCGGGTGCAATAAGTGTATCAGAACCATATTGAACCCGAATCTGACCGATATAGGAATCATTCACTGCATTCATTGTTTTCATATCCTTTCTCCCTTTTTTGAATGTTTGGAAGAATCTTAAACGCCGTATATGAAAACAATATGAATATAGAATGAAATATTTGAGAAAAATATTTTTTTTATATGAATATAAAAGCTGACAGAATTAATATGATTGGCATTATTACCGCACCATGCAGAGAGAAAGCATGCCTTGTCTCTATGACAGTAATGATATATTGAACGGTCGGGAATAAATCCCAATACTGTTGACTTAAGGGATTCTTAACCCTCCCCTCTATTATCTTTTCCACCCTCTCCCGACCTCTCCCATCCAGGGAGAGGAGCTTCCGTTGAACCTTTATTCAACAACATTGGGAATAAATCCCTCCCCTACTTCACCAAAAACGCCACAGTCTGCGTTTCTGATCTTTGTTTATTTTCTCCTGTAACAATCCTTGCCATGACCGTGTGTTTGCCCCTGCTCATTGGCCAGAGATACTCCCCTGATTCTGTTACTGCTGTGAGTTTTTCATTCACATACCATTCAACCCTTGAATTATCCCTAACCCCTGACAGTTTGAACATAAAAGACTCATGGTCATCAGGTATGCGCGGGTCCATGGCTAAGAGGAGGCCTGGGGATGGCTGAATCATTGCCACACCCTCTTCATCTTTTACTACTTCCTTTGCATGTTTATCAGGGGTTGACCCCGGCATAAACCACTCGCTGAATGTAAGGCATTTTCCGTCATCTATTAAACCTGTATCCCTGCATACATCCGCCTGCAAGAGCCTGGGACTTAGGTAAAGGGGCTTTGTTTCACGGTTACGATTAAGTTCCGCGAACACAGACCTGAGCACAATAGCCGGCCCCTTTGCCCCTGTTATTTTATTCATGGCTGCTCTATCCAGGTTCCCCATCCATACCCCAACAGTATAATCATTGTTATACCCCATTGCCCAGGCATCACGGTAATCATTGGAGGTGCCTGTCTTTACCGCTGTCTGCACAGGAAAATTGAGCACACCGCCTGACCCGAACTCAAGCCTCCTCGCATTTGAATCCGACAGTATATTCCCTATCAGAGAAGCTGCCTCCTTTGAGAATATCCTTTCCGGGTGTTCCTCTTTGACAGAGATCTCTCCCTGTATCGTTTTTAGTGGCATAAATACCCCCTGAGAGGCAAGGGTTGCATATGCCTGAACAAGCTCAAAAAGGGTGATCTCCCCGTTTCCAAGTACAAGACCGTCTCCGTAATAATCAGGCTGTTTTTCAAGGCTCTGCATCCCCATGTTCTTGAGGCATGCAAGAAAACTTTCCACGCCAATAAACCTCAGGGCCTTTAATGCAGGGATGTTAAGTGAATTACCCAGGCACTGTCTTAAGGGCAGTTTACCATAATGTATCCTGCTGTAGTTGTTATATACATGAAGCCCGTTACCCACTGCCTCGGAAAGGGGTGCGTCTTCAATGATGGTAGCCGGTGACCAGCCCTTTTCAAGGGCAAGGGCATATACGAATGGTTTCAGGGTTGATCCTGGCTGACGAAGTGCGGTTACTGCATTTATCCAGCTACCCTGAACCGCCTCTGACCTTATGCCATTAACCACCCATGCAAGGACCTCCCTTGACCTGTTATTAACCACAAGTACAGCCCCGTTCTTTACCCCCTTATCAAGAAGGGTTTTCATATGATTATCAAGTATGGTCTTAGCCGCTTTCTGAATGGATGCGTCAAGGGTTGTGACAACCTCTCCCTTTTTACTAATTATCTGGCTGTTATTTTTACTCAGAACAAAATCCACAAAATGGCCAGCATCGACCAAAAGGTCTGAATCCTGGAGCCGGATATCCTCCCTTATGGTCTTGATGGCCTCATTTTTATCCATAATTCCCTGGTTTACAGCAAGCTGTGCAAGTCTCCTGACAGGGTCGTTTATGCGATCAGGATTTTTTCTCATATCAAGCATTGATGGTGCCCGTACCAGAGCAGCAAGGGCAAGCATCTCTTTCCTGCTCAGGGTATCAATGTCACGGTCAAAATAATACCGTGCCGCCTGTACAACGCCCCTCCTGTTAGAGGCATAGGGTACTTCATTGAGATAAAACTCCAGGATCTCTGTTTTTGAAAACCTTTTTTCAAGGCGCTGTGCCTCAAACCCTTCGAGCCACCTTGACCATATTGTCCTTGGCCTCACATGAAGCATCTTAATGACCTGTTCAGTTATTGTGCTGGCGCCCCTTACACCTCCCATTACCCTTAAATTCTGCCATGCGGCGTTTAACCGTGCGAGCCGGTCTATGCCTGAATGGCTGTAAAACCTTTTATCCTCTGCAATAATAAATGCCTGTTGAAGAAATTCAGGTATTTCATAGAGGGGCACATAATCATGTGTGTTCCACTCGTTCTGATATGTTACAGTAAGGGGCTCACGATTCCGGTCAAGCACACGTACCCTGCTTATGTCAGATGCATCAGGGGCAAGGGTTTTGGGTATGGGTTTTATGTCGATGATGGTTTTTAAGACAAAAGAGAGTATAAGCAGGATGATTGTTAAGGCCGCAGCCTTGACAAACCTTTTATGTAAATATCCTTTGATATATCCGGTAATGTATTTCATATGTGCCTGTTGAAAATATCTTATCACTCATATAACATCACAACCCTGAGAGGCGATTAACCCAACCCCATCAAGTGGGAGGGGTCTCAGCTTAACCTTCAATCAATAATAAGGGGAGTAAGATGCCCTACTCCCCTCTCATGTAAGATCATTGACCTGAATCAGGCAAGGTCAAAGCGGTCCAGGTTCATCACCTTGCTCCATACTGCAACAAAATCATTCAGGAATTTTTCCTGTGAATCAGCACAACCATACACCTCGGCTATGGCCCTTAACTGGGAATTGGAGCCGAACACAAGATCAACAGCGGTAGCAGTCCACTTTACCTTGCCGCTCTTTCTGTCACGGCCTTCATAAACATCATCATCTGACGCAGACTTGTTCCAGACTGTATTCATATCAAGCAGGTTCACGAAAAAGTCATTGGTCAGGGTTTCCGGTTTTTTTGTGAACACACCATGTTTGGATTTGCCGAAGTTGGTATTTAGCACCCTCATGCCTCCAAGAAGAACAGTCATCTCAGGGGCGGTAAGTGACAGTAGCTGCGCCCTGTCTATCAGCATATCGGTTGATGGCACACTGTATTTTTTCTTGAGGTAATTACGGAACCCGTCTGCCTTTGGTTCCAGAAAGGAAAATGATGGCACATCGGTCTGTTTCTGTGATGCATCGGTGCGGCCCGGTGTAAATGGAACCACAATCTTGCATCCTCCATTTTTCACAGCAAGTTCAATGGCTGCACACCCGCCAAGAACAATAAGATCGGCCATTGAGACCTTTTTACCACCCTTCTGTGCATCATTGAATTCCTTCTGAATATTATCAAGGCCCTTGAGAACCTTCTTTAGCTGACTGGGCTGATTCACCTCCCACTCCTTCTGGGGTGCAAGCCGTATGCGGGCACCATTAGCCCCGCCGCGTTTGTCTGAGCCTCGGAATGTTGAGGCAGATGCCCAGGCAGTTGTAACAAGCTGGGATATGGAGAGATCGGAAGCAAGGATCATACGTTTAAGCTCAGCAATATCCTTTGCACCGATTTGCTTATAATCTGCTGCCGGGATCGGGTCCTGCCAGATCAGATCTTCCATTGGGACCTCCGGGCCCAGGTAGCGCGCCTTTGGGCCCATGTCCCGGTGTGTCAACTTGAACCATGCCCTTGCAAAGGCATCAGCAAACTTTTTGGGATTTTTCAGGTAATCACGTGCGATTGGCTCATATATCGGGTCAAAACGCAGGGAGAGATCAGCCGTGGTCATCATTGGCCTGTGCCTCTTTTTTGGATCATGGGCATCAACAATCATGTCAGAATCTTTTACATTTTTGGCGAACCATTGGTTTGCCCCGGCAGGGCTCTTTACCAGTTCCCACTCATACTGAAAGAGAATCCTGAGATAGCCCATATCCCATTTGGTTGGGTTCGGTTTCCAGGCACCTTCAATACCGCTGCTGATAGTATCGCCCCCCTTACCCGAGCCAAAGCTGCTTTTCCAGCCCAGACCCTGCTCCTCAGTGGGTGCGGCCTCAGGCTCAGGCCCAACATGGGTCGCAGGTCCTGCGCCATGACACTTTCCAAAGGTGTGCCCTCCGGCGACCAGTGCCACGGTCTCTTCATCATTCATGGCCATGCGCGCAAAGGTCTCACGGACATCCTTACCTGAAGCAACAGGATCAGGATTACCATCCGGGCCTTCAGGGTTAACATAGATCAGCCCCATCTGCACGGCGGCAAGGGGATTTTCCAGATCCCTTTCCCCTGAGTAACGGCTCATGGGTTTGTCACTGGTAGCCAGCCATTCTTCCTCTGAACCCCAGTAAATATCCTCCTCCGGTTCCCACACATCCTCACGTCCTCCCCCGAAGCCAAAGGTCTTAAACCCCATTGACTCAAGTGCGCAGTTGCCTGCCAGTATCATGAGATCTGCCCAGGAGATCTTTTTGCCATATTTCTGTTTGATGGGCCATAAAAGCCTTCTTGCCTTGTCAAGGTTTACATTATCCGGCCAACTGCTGAGTGGCGCAAGACGCTGGGAGCCGGAACCTGCGCCGCCCCGGCCATCGTTCTGGCGATAGGTGCCTGCGCTGTGCCAGGCCATGCGGATGAAGAGTGGGCCATAATGGCCGTAATCCGCAGGCCACCACTCCTTGGAGTCGGTCATAAGGGCATAGAGGTCTTTTTTAATTGCCTGAAGATCAAGTTTTTTAAATTCCGCAGCGTAATCGAACTGCTCGCCCATGGGGTTACTCAAGTTCGAATGCTGATGAAGGATCTTAAGGTTAAGCTGATTCGGCCACCAGTCACGGTTTGATTTACCGCGGCCTGAAACGGGTTTACTGGACATTCCTGTTACGGGGCATTTGCTCTCTTTACTCATCTCTATCCTCCTTTATGTGTTAAAATTGAAAAAACTAAAACATGAAAAACTGTTTTAAGTATGTGAACAGGTTGTTTAAGAAAATGAGTCACAGAATAGCAGTTCAGCTCAGATTTTTTTCTGGCAATCAGGGCATATCCCAAAAAAATCCAGTCTGTGGCTCGTTATACTGAAACCGGTCTCCCTGAACAACTCTGCTGATACAGATTCCAGACTCTCAAGGTCAGGGTCTATTATCTTCTTACATCTGGTACAGATCAGGTGTGGATGAGGGTCGGGTCTGTTGCCGTCATACCTGCTGCCTAAAGTACCGAAACTGAGTTCCTGTACCTCATTAAGCTCCTTCAGCATCGAGATATTCTTATAGACAGTAGCAAGGCTTGTTGTCGGGAACTCCCCTTTCACCTGTTCATATATATCTTCAACACTCGGGTGTTCTTCGCTTATGGAAAGGACCCTGAGTATGGCAATGCGCTGAGGTGTAATCCTGCAACCTGCATCCCGCATCTTCTGTATCATAGTCTCCAGACGTATTTTATGGTCAGCCATAATAGCTTAAATCCGCCCTTTTTATATACGCAAAGCGATAATGATTACTATCTGATAATGATTATCAATTATAAGTTATGAATCCGTTTTGTCAATTCTTACTTTTTAAGAGTTCCCTGATCTCCCTTTTCTGTTTCTTATCTTTAAGGCGATAGATCTTATCAATCCTATAATACAGAGGGCCTGTGCCTTCATTTAAAGCAACTACCATATCATATCCGGCTGAAATGGTGGAACCGGTGCCGTGTATGCCTATTTCAAAGTGATTAGTGCTGATGGGTCTTTGTAGAATAAGCAGGTAATATTCATTAAAGTCGGTTTCAAGGATAATAGACTGGGTATCTACCTCTTCCCAGGTGGGCTCCCTGAAGATCACGATTCTCTCAACCTTCTCAAGTTTATTATCAAAATTGTATTTTTCCGGTACAGGCGGGCGGGTTGTAACACACGATACCGTTAGAAACATAATAATGAATGGTACAAAAACAGAAAAAACCTTTATTGCCCTTTTCACTTTTTGATCTCCTTTTCATTAATGGTGGCTTTATTTGGATATTTTAAACCAATCAGAATAAATGTGAACTGTTTTTTTCAGGATCAAGTGGGCTTCCATAAAGATGGGTAAATCCATGATTCTTCTTTCTATTGACTTGAAGCGCAGTGCTTTCTATACTTCAGCATATTAAAGGTGGTTTTATCAATAACCGGGATGTATTACAGGTAATAAAATGAACCTGTCTGTATTCAAACATGGACTTGACCGGGATTCAGCATTTGGATTCTCATGCGGACGCTGCCTTGGCTGCTGCCGTAACAAGAAGATCCAGATAAACCCGTATGAGATAGCCTGCATGGCCAGTCATCTGGGTATTTCAACAACAGATTTTATTGCACAATATACTGTCAGGGGAACGCTCCTCAAAAACAGGGAGGATGGCACCTGTATCTTCCTGGAAACAAACGGGTGCAGTGTACATCCCGGCCGGCCGCTTGTATGCCGCCTTTACCCCCTGGGTCGTCATATCAGGTACCCGTGGGTAGAAACCTTTTCACAGTTTGAGCCTGAGCCCGGATGCAAGGGGACATTCAACCAGGGCGGCACCATAGAAATATATCTTGAGGAACAGGGCGCCTTTGCATTTATGCGCGCAGCAGACCTTTACCTGGAGCTGCTCTGCTTTTTACTTGAAAGGCTTAAGGATAAACCTCTTTCGCCGGATCAATCCGATACCATACTCGAAACAGTTCAGAATATCACCAAGGGCAAGGCCAGTGAAAATGAACTCATGTTGATAGATATGGATCGAACAATTGCCGATTATTGCAGAGGGTCAGGCCAACCCGTACCATCAACACTTGATGAAAGAATGGCAATACACATAACCGCTGTCCGCAAATGGGTGGCATAACCTTTAGACTTTTAGGAGGATATAAAAATGAAAACAAAAAAAATAAATCATAGCCCCGATAAAAAAAAGATTACCGGCAGGTCATTTAAAAAGAACATTGCTGTTGCAGCGGTAGCCGCTTCATTAGGGATATCACTGGGTGTTCCTGTACAGGATGTCCTGGCAGGAGATAAACCGGTCACCATAAAGGTTGAAAAGGATATCTCATCGGAGCCGGGTAAACTTGAGTCAAACCAGGGCAAGATCAGATCAAACCAGGTAAAGATAGAGTCGAAACAGGGTAAATTCAAATCTAATCAAACAAAGATAGAATCAAACCAGGGCAAATTCAAAGCTGATCAACACAAACTTGAATCTGATCAGATAAAGGGTGAAGTTGCAGAGGAGAACGTGCAGAAATAACTGAAAGTGGGATATTGAAAAAAGTATCATTACGACATTTGGCGATAAAGCCAATACTGATGGTCTTGTAAAAAGTCGGACTTAGCACATGGTTGTCATCCCCGCGCAGGCGGGGATCCAGTACTTTAAAACAGGTATAGATTCCAGCCTTCGCGGGAATGACATGTTTGATGGCTTATTACGAATGCATCAATAATGATAAATCTGCCAACTGCGGGTCTCAGGAGTGAAATCCATGGTCCTCTACCCGGAATAACCAGTTGAAAACCTACTAAGGATCATGTACATATACTCCTGTTTCTATCCAAAACAGGCATTTCAAAAAAATATTGATTGATTTAAATACTTGGGGCAATGCGGGAATTACCTGCAGCAAAACCCTTTAAAAATAGTGTGTTTTAGAAAAGACAGTTTTTTTAACCTGTAAAAAGGTATGATAAACAGTTAGAAAATGACTAAAAACAGCTATTTTTGCCGCAAAAATTTATTGGGACTAAGAAGATAAACAGAAACTTTATAATCATTGGGTAGACCCATTGGATAATTGAGTATGGAAGCACATCAACAAAGTTGGGATAAGTATTACAAAGAACAGACCGGACACACACATGATATTTGGTTGGAAAAATATTCCAATTACTTCCTGGATAGAAAAGAAAAAAAGATATTGGATCTTGGATGCGGAAATGGTTCTAACCTCCCATTTCTATTACAACATTCAAAATACGTATATGCGCTTGATTATTCCAATGAAGCAATAAAGCAAGTAAGAAAAAAATACCAGGTAAATGCCTGCGTCGCTGACTTAAGGAATGAATTACCCTATTCTGACAGAGTATTCGATATAGTAATTAGTGACCTATCTCTTCATTATTTTAGCACTTCAGATACAGTAAAAATAATCAAAGAGATACATAGGATTATGAAAACTGAGAGTATTTTTCTTGCCCGAGTTAATTCTAGCAATGATATAAATCATGGAGCAACTGAAGGAAATGAAATAGAGCCATATTATAGAGAAATAGATGGAAATTACAAAAGATTTTTCAATGGTGAATCAATCAAG